>JBOICR010000088.1:0-13848 GCA_050740195.1 Nevskiaceae bacterium
AGATGGTGATGCCGGGCGACAACGTGCAGATGACGGTGGAGCTGATCAACCCCATCGCCATGGAGGCGCAGGTCCGCTTCGCCATCCGCGAGGGCGGCCGCACCGTCGGCGCCGGCGTCGTCACCAAGATCCTGGCCTAAGCAGCCCGGACGCAGGAACCGTTCTTTACTTTGTTTAACTGAGCACGAGCATGGCCGCGACCAACCAGTCCATCCGCATCCGCCTGAAGGCTTTCGATCATCGTCTGATCGACAAGTCGGCGCGCGAGATCGTCGAGACCGCGAAGCGCACCGGGGCGATGGTGCGGGGACCGATTCCCCTGCCGACGCGCAAGGAGCGTTACACGATCCTCGTGTCGCCGCACGCCGACAAGAGCGCGCGCGACCAGTACGAGATCCGCACGCACAAGCGCCTGATGCAGATCATGGACCCGACCGAGAAGACGGTGGACGCGCTGTCCAAACTCGACCTGCCGGCCGGCGTCGAAGTCCAGATCAAGTTGAGCTAAGCCATGGCACTGGGAATCGTTGGCAAGAAAGCGGGCATGACCCGCGTGTTCACGGAGGCCGGTGAGTCGATCCCGGTCACCGTGATCGAGTGCACGCCGAATCGCGTGACGATGGTGAAGACCACCGAGACCGACGGCTACGACGCCGTGCAGGTCGCCGTCGGCACCCGCAAGGCGCAGCGCGTGAACAAGGCCATGGCCGGCCATTACAAGAAGGCCGGCGTCGCGCCGGGCCGCGGCCTGTGGGAGTTCCGACTGTCCGGCAAGGAAGCCGCGGACCTCAAGGTCGGCGCCGAGCTGAAGGTCGAGCTGTTCAAGGACGTCAAGCGCGTCGACGTGACGGGCACGACCATCGGCAAGGGCTTCCAGGGCGTGATGAAGCGCCACAATTTCGGCGGCGGCCGCGCGACCCACGGCAACTCGCTGTCGCACCGGCATCCGGGCTCGATCGGCCAGCGCCAGGATCCGGGCAAGGTGTGGAAGGGCAAGCCGATGGGCGGCCACATGGGTAGCGTGCAGGCCACGGCGCTGAACCTGGACCTGGTCAAGATCGACCTCGAGCGCAATTTGCTGCTGGTCAAGGGCGCGATCCCCGGCGCGAAGAACGGCGACCTGATCGTCAAGCCGACGGTGAAGAACTAAGCCATGGACATCCAGCTCGCCAACAGCAAGTCGAAAGTCAGCGTCTCCGACGCGGTGTTCGGCGCCGAGTACAACGAGGCGCTGGTGCACCAGGCCGTCACCGCCTACATGAACGGCGCCCGCGCCGGCACCAAGAAACAGAAGACCCGCGCCGAAGTGCGCGGCGGCGGCCGCAAGCCGTGGAAGCAGAAGGGCACCGGCCAGGCGCGCGCGGGCACGATCCGTTCGCCGATCTGGCGCAAGGGCGGCCGCACGTTCGCCGCGGTGCCGCGCGACCACAGCCAGAAGATCAATAAAAAGATGTACCGCGGAGCTCTGCGCGCGATCGTCAGTGAGCTCGCCCGCCAGGGTCACTTGGTGATTGCCGAGGACTTCACGATCGACGCCCCGAAGACCAAGGGCCTGATCGAGAAGCTGGCCAAGCTCGGCGCCGGCGACATCCTGATCGTCACCGACGCCGTGGACCAGAACCTGATGTTGTCCGCGCGCAACCTGCCGCACGTCGACGTCAGCGACGTCGAGGGCCTCAACCCGGTCGCGCTGCTGTCGCGCGAGAAGGTGCTGGTCACGCAGGCCGCACTGAAGAAGCTGGAGGCCTGGCTGTCATGAGCAAGATCGCCGTCGGTCACGACCGCCTGCACCGCCTGATCCTCGCGCCGATCGTCTCGGAGAAGAGCACGCGCGCGATGGAGCTGGCCAACCAGTACGTGTTCAAGGTGCTGAAGGACGCCGCCAAGCCCGAGATCAAGGTCGCGGTCGAGAAGCTGTTCAGCGTCAAGGTGCTGGACGTCAAGACCCTGAACGTGAAGGGCAAGAACAAGGGTGGCCAGAAGTCGCCGGGTCGCCGCTCGGATTGGAAGAAGGCGTACGTGACGCTGGCCGAGGGCCAGACGATCGATTTCGCCCAGGGCGCCAAGGTCTAAGGAACGAGAGCCATGTCACTCCAGACGATGAAGCCGACTTCGCCGGGCCGCCGCCACCAGGTGCGCCCGTCGACCGCGCACCTGTACAAGGGCCGGCCGCACGACGCGCTGCTCGAGAGCAAGTCCGGCCAGGGCGGCCGCAACAACGCCGGCCGCATCACCACGCGCCACCAGGGCGGCGGCCACAAGCAGCACTACCGCCTGATCGACTTCAAGCGCGCCAAGGACGGCATCGTGGCGAAGGTCGAGCGCATCGAGCACGATCCGAACCGCACGGCGCACATCGCGCTGGTGTGCTACGCCGACGGCGAGCGCCGCTACATCATCGCGCCCAAGGGCGTGAACGCGGGCGACACGATCGTCTCGGGCTCGACCGCCGACATCAAGCCGGGCAACGCGCTGCCGCTGCGCAACATCCCGGCCGGCACCAACATCCATTGCGTCGAGATGCGTCCCGGCAAGGGCGCGCAGCTGGCGCGCTCGGCTGGCGCCGCGGTGCAGCTGGTCGCGCGCGAGGGCGACTACGTGACGATCCGCCTGCGCTCCGGCGAGATCCGCAAGGTGCTCGCCGATTGCCGCGCGACCATCGGCGAAGTCAGCAACGACGAGAACAACCTGCGGCACTACGGCAAGGCCGGCGCCAAGCGCTGGCGCGGCATCCGCCCGACGGTGCGTGGCCTGGCGATGAACCCGGTCGACCACCCGCACGGTGGCGGCGAGGGCAAGTCCGGCCAGGGCAACCCGCACCCGGTGTCACCGTGGGGTCAGAAGGCCAAGGGCCTGCATACGCGCAAGAACAAGCGCACGCAGGCATTCATCGTCAGCAGCCGTCACCGGAACAAGTAAGAGACTGCCATGGGACGTTCACTCAAGAAGGGCCCGTTCATCGACCACCACCTGGCCAAGAAGGTGGCGGAGGCGCAGGCCTCGCGCACCAAGAAGCCGATCAAGACCTGGTCGCGCCGCTCGATGGTGACGCCGGACATGGTCGGCCTGACCATCCAGGTGCACAACGGCCGCCAGCACATGCCGGTATTCATCACCGAGAACATGGTTTCGCACAAGCTCGGCGAGTTTGCGGCGACGCGCATCTTCAAGGGCCACGGCGCCGTCGGCGACCGCAAGGGCGAAGAGAGCGACAAGAAGCCGTCCGCCGGCGCTCCGGGCGCCGCTGCCGCACCGGCCGCCGCTGTGCCGGGCGCCGCTCCTGCTGGGTCGCCGGCCACGGCTTCGCCTGCGCCGGCCAAGAAGTAAGGGGACGCCATGCACACCCAAGCCGTTCTCAAGTTCGTCCGCCTGTCGCCGAAGAAGGCGCGCTTCGTCGCCGACCTCGTGCGCGGCAAGAAGGTCGACGAGGCCGTGAACATCCTGAAGTTCTCGACCAACCGCGCCGCGCGCATCATCAAGAAAGTGCTCGATTCGGCGATCGCGAACGCCGAGAACAACCAGGGCGCCGACGTTGACGAGCTGAAGGTCACGACCATCCTCGTAGACGACGGCCCGCGCATGAAGCGCATCAGCCCGCGCGCCAAGGGCCGCGCCGACCGGATCCTGAAGCGCACCAGCCACATCACCATCATTGTCGGCGACCGTAAAAAAGCCGCCGCGAGCGACGGGAAGTAAGACATGGGTCATAAAGTTCATCCGACCGGCTTCCGCCTCGGCGTCACCGCCCAGTGGACGTCGAACTGGTACGCCGAGCGCGGCACCTATCGCGACAACCTGAACAAGGACATCGCGGTGCGCACGTTCCTGCGCGAGAAGCTGGCGCAGGCCAGCGTGTCGCGCGTGCAGATCGACCGCCCGGCCAAGAGCGCGCGCGTGACGATCCACACCGCCCGCCCCGGCATCGTCATCGGCAAGAAGGGCGAGGACATCGAAAAGCTGAAGCACGAAGTTGCGGCGAAGATCGGCCTGAAGCCGGACGCCGTGCACATTTCGGTCGAGGAGATCCGCAAGCCGGAGCTCGACGCCCAGCTGATCGCCGACTCCGTCGCGCAGCAGCTCGAGCGCCGCATCATGTTCCGCCGCGCCATGAAGCGCGCCGTGACCAACTCGATGCGCATGGGCGCCGGCGGCATCAAGATCCAGGTCGGCGGCCGCCTGAACGGCGCCGAGATCGCGCGTGTCGAGTGGTACCGCGAAGGCCGCGTGCCGCTGCACACGCTGCGCGCCTACGTGGACTACGGTTTCGCCGAGGCCAAGACCACCTACGGCGTCATCGGCGTCAAGGTGTGGGTGTTCAACGGCGAGGCGTTCGAGGCCGACAAGAAGGAAGAGACTCCCGTTGCCACCCCTGAAGCGGCAGCGTAGCGAAGCGAAGCGTGTAAGGAATCACAGCCATGATGCAACCCAAGCGGACCAAATACCGCAAGCAGATGAAGGGCCGCAATCGCGGCCTGGCGCTGACCGGCAACAAGGTCAGCTTCGGCGAGTTCGGCATGAAGTCGACCGAGCTTGGCCGGATCAGTGCGCGCCAGATCGAAGCGGCGCGCCGCGTGATCACGCGCTACGTCGCGCGCGGCGGCAAGCTGTTCATCCGGATTTTCCCGGACACGCCGGTCACCAAGAAGCCGCTGGAAGTCCGCATGGGCTCCGGCAAGGGCAACGTCGAGTACTGGGCCGCCAAGGTGCAGCCCGGAAAGATGCTGTACGAAATCGAAGGCGTGCCGGAGAACCTGGCGCGCGAGGCGTTCCGCCTGGCCGGCGACAAGCTGCCGGTCAAGAGTATTTTCGTCAAACGGACGATCATGTAATGAAAAGCACCGACTATGTGAAGCAGATCCGCGGCAAGACCGCGGAACAGCTGAACGACGAGCTGGCCGCGCTGCAGAAGGAGCAGTTCAACCTGCGCCTGCAGCACGTGACCGGCCAGCAGAACAAGACCCACCTCGCGGGCGACGTGCGCAAGCGCATCGCGCGCATCAAGACCGTGCTGAAAGCTGCGCAGGCCAAGTCATGACCGACAAAAAGACCCTCGAGAAATCCGGCGCGACCGCGACCCCGCACTCCGTGACGGGCCGCGTCGTCAGCAACAAGATGAAGAAGACGATCATCGTCAGCATCGATCGCCAGTACATCCACCCGAAGTACGGCAAGCGCCTGAAGCGCTCGAGCAAGCTGCACGCGCACGACGAGAAGGGCGCGTGCGGCATCGGCGACCTGGTGACGATCCAGGAGTGCCGCCGCCTGTCCGCCACCAAGCACTGGATGCTGGTGAAGGTCGTGCAGAAGGCGCCGGCCGCCGTGGCCGAGGCCGCGGTCTGAGGAGCGCGCCATGATCCAACAGGAAAGCTACCTCGTGGCCGCCGACAACAGCGGCGCGCGAGTCGTGCAGGTGATCCGCGTCGCGGGCGCCACGCACCGCCGCTACGCGCACGTCGGCGACGTCATCAAGGTGACGATCAAGGACGCGATCCCGCGCGGCAAGGTCAAGAAGGGCGAGGTGCACAACGCGGTCGTGGTGCGCACCCGGTTCCCCATCCGCCGCAACGACGGCTCGGCCATCCGCTTCGACTCGAACGCGGCCGTGCTGATCGACGCGAAACTCGAGCCCATCGGCACCCGCATCTTCGGGCCGGTCACGCGCGAACTGCGCGACCGCTTCATGAAGATCGTGTCGCTGGCGCCGGAAGTCATCTGAGGCACTCATGAACAAGATCCGAAAGGGCGACGAAGTCGTCGTCACCATTGGCAAGGACAAGGGCCGCCGCGGCACCGTCAATGCCGTGCTGCCGACCGGCAAGGTGCTGGTCGAGGGCATCAACGTGGTCAAGAAGCACCAGAAGCCGAACCCGAACGCGGGCGTCGCGGGCGGCATCGTCGAGAAGGAAATGCCGGTCGAGGCCTCGAACCTGCTGCTGTGGAACCCGGATGCGAAGAAGGGCGACCGCGTGGGCTTCAAGCTGATTGGCGAGGGCGCGGCGCGCAAGAAGGTGCGCGTCTTCAAGTCGAGCGGCGAAGTGGTGGACCGGTAAAACGTCATGGCAAACCTACAGACGCAGTACAAGGAAAAAGTCGCGCCGGCGCTGCAGAAGAAGCTGTCCTGCAACGCCATGGCCGTGCCCCGCATTGCCAAGATCACGCTGAACATGGGCGTGGGCGAAGCCACCGGTGACAAGAAGATCATCGAGCACGCCGTGGCCGACATGGTGGCGATCGCCGGCCAGAAGCCGGTGGTGACGAAGTCCGGCAAGGCCATCGCCAACTTCAAGATGCGCGAGAACTACCCGGTCGGCGTGAAGGTCACGCTGCGCCGCGAGCGCATGTACGAGTTCCTGGAGCGCCTGATCACGATCGCGCTGCCGCGCATCCGCGACTTCCGCGGGATTTCGGCGCGCGGCTTCGACGGCCGCGGCAACTTCAACTTCGGCATCACCGAGCAGATCATTTTCCCGGAGATCGACTTCGAGAAGGTCGACGCGATCCGCGGCATGAACATCACCATCACCACCACGGCAAAGACGGACGCGGAAGGCAAGGCACTGCTCGAAGCCTTCAGCTTCCCGTTCCGCAAGTAAGGGTTCCCATGGCCAAGCGCAACATGATCAACCGCGAGCACAAGCGTATTGCGCTCGTCGCCAAGTACGCCAAGCGGCGCGCGGCGCTGAAGGCGACCATCAGCAGCGTGACCGCGTCGCCGGAGGAGAAGTTCGAGGCGGTCGAGGCGCTGCAGAAGCTGCCGCGCGACTCGAGCAAGAGCCGCATCCGCAACCGCTGCAAGATCACCGGCCGCTCGCGCGGCGTGTACAAGAAATTCGGTCTCGCGCGCCACAAGCTGCGCGAGGCTGCCATGCGCGGCGAAGTGCCGGGCCTCACGAAAGCCAGCTGGTAACGAACATGTCGATCAACGATCCGATTGGCGATTTCCTGACGCGCATCCGCAACGGTCAGCAGGCGCGCAAGAAGACCATCACCTCGCCGTCGTCGACGGTGCGGGCGAACATTGCCGCCGTGCTGAAGGATGAGGGTTACATCGCCGATTACGCGGTGGCGTCCGAGGGCAAGAAGAAGACCATCACCGTGACCCTGAAGTACTACCAGGGCCAGCCGGTCATCGAGCGCATCGAGCGCATCAGCACGCCGTCGCTGCGCGTGTACAAGAACCGGTCCGAAGTGCCGAAGGTGCTGGGCGGGCTGGGCATCGCCATCCTGACCACGCCGCAAGGCGTGCTGTCGGACAAGAAGGCGCGTGCGGCCGGCATCGGCGGCGAAGTCATCTGCGTGGTTTCGTAAGGCGCAAGAGAGAATTTATGTCGCGAGTCGCGAGACAACCGCTCAACCTGCCGAAAGGCGTCGAGCTGAAAGTGGCGGGCAGCACGGTGACCGTGAAGGGCGCCAAGGCGGCGCTCACGCTCGAGCTGCCGTCGCAGATCAGGGTCGAGGTCAAGGACAGCGTGGCCACGATCGCCGAGGAGTCGGTGAAGGCCGCGCCGGCGATCGCCGGCACGGTGCGCGCCAACCTCAACGGCATGATCAAGGGCGTCACCGACGGCTACCTGCGCAAACTGACGCTGGTCGGCGTCGGCTACCGCGCCAACGCCCAGGGCAAGAAACTGAACCTCGCGCTCGGCTTCTCGCACCCGGTCGACTACCCGATCCCGGACGGCATCACGGTGGAAACACCGAGCGTCACCGAAATCATCATCAAGGGCGCCAGCAAGCAGCTCGTCGGCCAGGTGGCCGCCGAGATCCGCGGCTTCCGTCCGCCCGAGCCGTACAAGGGCAAGGGCGTGCGCTACGCCAACGAGCGCGTGGTCCTCAAGGAAGCGAAGAAGAAGTAAGGCCAGCCATGCACACCAAGAAAGAAGTTCGTATCCGTCGCGGCAAGAAGACGCGCCTGCACATCCGCGCGCTCGGCGCCCACCGGCTGTCGGTACACCGCACGAGCCAGCACATCTACGCGCAGATCCTGTCGCCGACGTCGGACCAGACCCTGGTCTTCGCGTCGACGGCCGAGAAGGATGTCATCAAGGGCCTGAAGAGCACCAGCAACGTGGAGGCCGCGAAGAAGATCGGCACCACGCTCGCTGCGCGCGCCAAGGAAAAAGGCATCACCAAGGTCGCGTTCGACCGTTCCGGTTTCAAGTACCACGGCCGCGTGAAAGCGCTGGCCGATGCCGCCCGCGAAGGCGGCCTGGAGTTCTAAATGGCAAATCCCCAGTTTCAGTACGAAGACTCGCAGCAGGGCGGCGACCTCAAGGAAAAGCTCGTCGCGGTCAAGCGCGTCGCCAAGGTCGTCAAGGGCGGCAAGCAGCTCGCGTTTACCGCGCTGACGGTCGTCGGTGACGGCGCCGGCCGCGTCGGCTTCGGTTACGGCAAGGCGCGCGAAGTGCCGAACGCCATCGCCAAGGCGATGGAGCAGGCCCGCAAGAACATGCTGACGATCCCGCTGCGCGGCATGACGCTGCAGCACGAGATCTGGGGCACCCACGGCGCCACGCGCGTGTTCATGCGCCCGGCCTCGGACGGTACCGGCGTCATCGCCGGCGGCGCGATGCGCGCGGTGTTCGAAGTGGCCGGCGTGCAGAACGTGCTGGCCAAGAGCTTCGGCTCGCGCAACCCGATCAACGTGGTGCGCGCGACGCTCGACGGCCTCAAGCGGATGAACATCCCGGCCGAGATCGCGGCCAAGCGCGGCAAGACGATCGAAGAGATCCTGGGCTGATCCCATGAAGAAGAGCATTGCTTCGAAGATCAAGGTCACGCTGCTGAAGAGCACGCACGGCCAGCTGCAGATGCACCGCGACAACATCCGCGGACTCGGCCTGCGCCGGCGCCACCACACCGTCGAGCTCGCCGTGACGCCGGCGGTGCTCGGCATGGTGCGCGAGTCCGGCTTCATGCTGAAGGTCGAAGAGGTCTGAGATGAAACTGAACGACATCAAGCCTGCCGCCGGCTCCAAGCCGTCGCGCAAGCGCGTCGCCCGCGGCATCGGCTCGGGCCTGGGCAAGACCGCCGGCCGTGGCCACAAGGGCCAGCGCGCGCGCGCGGGCGGCTACCACAAGGTCGGTTTCGAAGGCGGCCAGATGCCGATCCAGCGGCGCCTGCCCAAGCGCGGCTTCATCACCGCAGCGAAGGCGGAAGGCCACACCGCCGAGGTCCGGCTGTCGGACCTGCAGAAGATGAAGGAGACCGACATCGACCTCGGCGTGCTGAAGGCGGCGGGCGTCGTGCCGGTGCAGACGCTGACCGCGAAACTGATCAAGTCGGGCGAGCTGTCGCGCAAGGTCGCGCTGAAGGGCATCCGCGTGTCGAAGGGCGCGCGCGAGGCCGTGTCCGCCGCCGGCGGCACGGTCTCGGAGTAGGAGCGACCTTGAACCGTCCCGCGGCCGGCATGATGCCGGATCTCAGCAAGATCGGGGAGCTCAAGAACCGCCTCTGGTTCCTGCTGGGCGCGATCGTCGTGTTCCGCATCGGCACCTTCATCCCGGTGCCGGGCATCGATCCTACGCAGCTGGCGGCGCTGTTCGACCAGAGCCGCGGCACGATCCTCGACATGTTCAACATGTTCTCGGGCGGCGCGCTCGAGCGCCTGTCGGTGTTCGCGCTCGGCGTGATGCCGTACATCTCGGCGTCGATCATCGTGCAGCTGCTCGCGGCCGTGATCCCGCAGCTCAAGGAAATCAAGAAGGAAGGCGAGTCCGGCCGTCGCCGCCTGACCAAGTACACGCGCTACGGCACGCTGGCGCTGGCGACGTTCCAGTCGTTCGGCGCGTCGGTCGCGCTGCAGAAGAGCGGCGTGGTCATCGCCCCGGGCCTCGGCTTCGTGTTCACGGCGATGGTTTCGCTGATCACCGGCACGATGTTCCTGATGTGGCTCGGCGAGCAGATCACCGAGCGCGGCATCGGCAACGGCATCTCGATGCTGATCTTCGCGGGCATCGTCGCCGGCCTGCCGCGCGCGATCGCCGGCACCGGCCAGCTGGTCAGCGAAGGCTCGCTCAACCCGCTGATGGTGATCGTGATCGCGGCGCTGGTCGTGGCGATCACCTGGGCCGTGGTGTTCGTCGAGCGCGCGCAGCGTCGCATCCCGGTGCATCACGCGCGCCGCCAGCAGGGCCGCAAGCTGTTCGCCGCGCAGACCGCGCACCTGCCGCTGAAGCTGAACATGAGCGGCGTGATCCCGCCGATCTTCGCCAGCTCGATCATCCTGTTCCCGGCGTCGCTGGTGCAGTTCTTCGGCGACGAGGGCCAGGGCGGCGTGCTGGGGCGCATTGCCGCCATGCTGTCGCCGGGCGAGGTGCTGTACACCGCGCTGTACGGCTCCCTGATCATCTTCTTCTGCTTCTTCTACACGGCACTGGTATTCGACTCGCGCGAGACCGCCGAGAACCTCAAGAAGTCCGGCGCATTCATCCCGGGCATCCGCCCCGGCGCGCAGACCGGCGAGTACATCGACCTGGTGCTGACGCGCCTGACGGTCGCCGGCGCCACCTACATCACCGCGGTGTGCCTGGTGCCGGAGGTGTTCATCACCACCTGGAACGTGCCGTTCTTCTTCGGTGGCACCTCGCTGCTGATCACGGTCGTCGTCGTCATGGATTTCATGGCGCAGCTGCAGGCGCACCTGATGTCGCACCAGTACGAGGGCCTGTTGAAGAAGGCCAACCTGAAGTCGCTGGGCGCCCCCGGCATGGTCCGTTAAAGGGTCAACGAGAGAGCAACAATGAAAGTCAGAACGTCGGTCAAGAAGATGTGCCGCAACTGCAAGGTCATCCGCCGCAAGGGGGTGGTCCGAGTCCTCTGCACGGACGCCCGCCACAAGCAGCGCCAGGGCTGATTCTTCTTGCAGAAACAAATGGTTACGTCTATACTGCGCGGCTTTTCCAAGCCGCTTAACACGAAGGGCTGAGAGGGTTTCATGGCACGTATCGCAGGCGTCAACGTCCCCGCGAACAAACATATGCACGTCGCGCTTCGCTCGATCTACGGGATCGGCAAGACGCGCGCGTTCAAGATCTGCGCCGCCGCCGGCATCAAGCCGGACGTCCAGGTGAAGGCGCTCACCGAAGGTGAGCTCGACCTGCTGCGCGCCCAGATCGCCAAGTTCACCGTCGAGGGCGACCTGCGTCGCGAGACGTCGATGAACATCAAGCGCCTGATCGACCTCGGCTGCTACCGCGGCCTGCGCCACAAGCGCGGCCTGCCGGTGCGCGGCCAGCGCACCCGTACCAATGCCCGCACCCGCAAAGGCCCGCGCCGCGCAATCCGCGCGTCGTCCACGCCCAAGCCGGCAACGACCTGAGCTGAGAACCTGACATGAGCACTCCGAATCCGACCGCGCCCGCCGGCGCCGCCGCACCCAAAAAGAAGAAGGTCAAGAAGAACGTGACCGACGCCGTGGCCCACATCCACGCCTCGTTCAACAACACAATCGTCCTGATCACCGACCGCCAGGGCAACACGCTGTCCTGGGCCACGGCCGGCTCGTGCGGCTTCAAGGGCTCGCGCAAGTCGACGCCGTTCGCCGCCCAGGTCGCCGCCGAGAAGGCCGCCACCGCCGCCGCCGAGCATGGCGTCAAGACGCTCGAAGTGCTGGTCAAGGGTCCCGGCCCCGGCCGCGAGTCGGCCGTGCGTTCGCTGAACAACGCCGGCTTCAAGGTCACCAACATCACCGACGTGACCTCAATCCCGCACAACGGCTGCCGCGCCCCCAAGCGCCGCCGGGTGTAAGGCAGAACGAACATGGCGAAATACATCGGACCGAAGTGCAAGCTGTCGCGCCGCGTCGGCGCGGATCTCATGCTGAAGGGTCGCGGGCGCTCGCTCGAGACGAAGTGCAAGCTGGAGACCCCGCCGGGCCAGCACGGCGCGCGCAAGCAGCGCCCGTCGGATTACGCCCTGCAGCTGCGCGAGAAGCAGAAGCTCAAGCAGATGTACGGCGTGCTCGAGCGCCAGTTCCGCAACTACTACCTGAAGGCCTCGCGCCAGAAGGGTTCCACCGGCTTGCTGCTGCTGCAGATGCTGGAGAGCCGCCTGGACAATATCGTCTACCGCATGGGCTTCGCCGCGACGCGCTCGGAAGCGCGCCAGCTGGTCAGCCACAAGGCCATCGCCGTCAACGGCAAGACCGTGAACATGCCGTCGTACACGGTCACCCCGGGCGACACCGTCGAGATTCGCGAGAAGGCGCGGGCGCAGACCCGCATCGCGCAGGCGCTGTCGATCGCGGCCCAGATCGGCTTCCCGGACTGGATGGAAGTCGACGAGAAGGGCCTGAAGGGCAAGTTCAAGACTGTTCCCGAGCGGGAACAGATGCTCCCTGACATCAACGAGAATCTGGTCGTCGAGTTGTACTCGAAGTAATTCAACTGGCGCCGACCCGGCGCCAGGCTGCGGATCTCAGCGCTTCGACCGGCGGGACGGATTCGCATCACGTTTTGAAAGAGGTATTGAACAATGCAAGCTGTCAACGATCTTCTGAAGCCGCGCACCATCGAAGTGGAGCCGGTTTCGGCCAACCGCGCCCGGGTCTCGCTCGAGCCCATGGAGCGCGGCTTCGGCCACACGCTCGGCAACGCGCTGCGCCGCATCCTGCTGTCGTCGATCCCGGGCGCCGCGATCACCGAGGCCAAGATCGAAGGCGTCGTGCACGAGTACTCCACGCTCGAGGGCGTGCAGGAAGACGTGCTCGACGTGCTGCTGAACATGAAGAACGTCGCGGTCAAGATGCACGCGCGTGACAGCGCCACGCTGAAGCTGGAGAAGTCCGGCAAGGGCGTGGTCAAGGCCTCCGACATCAAGCTCGACCACGACGTCGAGATCGTGAATCCGGACCTGGTGCTCGCGCACCTGACCGGCGGCACGCTGAAGATGGAGCTCAAGGTCACGCGCGGCCGCGGCTATGTGCCGGCCGCCGGCCCGGGCGCGCTCGGTGAAGAAGAGCACAGCACGATCGGCGCGCTGCGCCTCGACGCCTCGTACAGCCCGGTCCGCCGCGTCAGCTACGCGGTCGAGCGCGCGCGCGTCGAGCAGCGCACCGACCTCGACAAGCTGATCCTGGACGTCGAGACCAACGGCGGCATCGACGCGGCCGAGGCCGTGCGGCTGTCGGCGCGCATCCTGCGCGACCAGCTCGGTGTGTTCGTCGACCTGCAGGCCGAGGCGGCCGAAACCACCGACGGCGCGGCGAAGGAGCTGTCGCCGATCCTGTTCCGCCCGATCGACGACCTCGAGCTGACCGTGCGCTCGGCCAACTGCCTAAAGGCCGAGAACATCTACTACATCGGCGACCTGGTGCAGCGCACCGAGGCCGACTTGCTGAAGACGCCGAACCTCGGCAAGAAGTCGCTGACCGAAATCCGCGATGCGCTGCGCGCGCACAGCCTGGACCTCGGCATGACGCTCGAAAACTGGACGCCGCCGAAGGTTTCGGCTTAAGCGTCAGAGAGAACCTCAGGAACCCTCATGCGCCACGGAACCCACGGCAACCACCTCGGGCACAGCAGCAGCCACCACAAGGCCAACATGCAGAACCTGGCCTCGTCGCTGTTCCGCCACGAGTTGATCAAGACCACGCTGGCCAAGGCCAAGACGCTGCGCCGCGTCGCCGAGCCGCTGATCACGCGCGCCAAGAGCGACACGCTGGCCAACCGCCGGCTGGTGTTCGCGCGCCTGCGTGACCGCGACATGGTGACGAAGCTGTTCGCCGAGCTCGGTCCGCGCTACAAGGCGCGTCCGGGTGGCTACACGCGCGTCCTGCGCTGCGGCTTCCGCGCCGGCGACAGCGCGCCGATGGCCTACATCGAGCTCGTCGGCCGGCCGGCCCAGGC
>JBOICR010000089.1:0-5284 GCA_050740195.1 Nevskiaceae bacterium
CCTTCCAGCCGCACTTTGGCATTCGGGTTCGCCGCGAGGTACGCGGCCCAGCCGTCGACCAGCGCCTGTCCGTCGCCGGCGAGTTCGCTGCTGTCGAACGCGAAGTAGATGATGCGCACGTTCGGCATCGAGGCAGTCGATGGCATCGCCGTCTCGCTGGCCGAGCCAGCGCTCGGGCCGCTGTAGGGCTCCGTCGTCGACGGCTCGGCCGGTGGCGTCGTCTCCTCCGCCGGACGGTTGCTGTCGCTCGCGCAGCCCGCCAGCGACAGCAGGGCGGCGGACGCCAGGACTTTCATGAGGGTGTTCATGGTGCTTGCTCCTTCTTGGGTTGGTTCGGTGCGGGGGTTCATCGGATCAGGGAGGACCACGTCGGTTCGCGTACATCTCCTGGCTGGCTCAGTCGTTGGCGGATTCGACCGTCGACCGTCACCGTCGCCAATTCGGCTCCCTGCCGTCCTTGCGCCGCATAGATCACGACCGCGCCGTTCGGCGCGAAGCTGGGGCTTTCATCGAGGGGTCCGTTGCTCAGGATTCGCAGGTCCCGCGACGCGAGATCCAGCACGCCGATACGATAGCCCGTTTCATCCACGTTGACCAGCGCAAGAGACTTGCCGTCGGGCGAAAAACGCGCGCGCAGGTTCTGTTTTCCCTCGAACGTGAGGCGCTTCGCATCGCCGCCGCTGCTGCTGACCGAGTAGATCTGCGGCTGCCCGCCGCGATCCGACGTGAACACGATCGTCCGGCCGTCCGGCGACCACGCCGGCTCGGTATCGATCGCGTAGTGCTGCGTCAGCTGGCGGCGCGTGTTGTTGGTCAGGTCGACCACATAGATGTCAGGATTGCGCTCGAACGACAGCGTCAGCGCAAGCTGGCGCCCGTCCGGCGACCACGCCGGCGCGCCGTTGATGCCGCGCTCCTGCGCCAGTCGCGTCAGCTCGCCGGTGGCGAGCGTGTGCAGGTAGACCGTCGAGCGGCCGCGCTCGAAGCCGACATACGCCAACTTGCTGCGGTCCGGTGACCAGCTCGGCGACATCAGCGGCTCGCGCGAGGTCGCGACCGGCACCGGGTTCTCGCCGTCGGCGTCGGCGACGACCACCTGGAACAGTCGGTTCTTGACCGGCCCGGTCGCCGCCACGTAGGCGATCTGCGAGTTGAAGTACCCCGGCACGCCGGTGAGCTTCTCGTAGATCAGGTCCGCAAGCTGGTGCGCCACGTTGCGCAGCCGGCGCGGGTCGGGCGCGTCCACCTCGAAGCCGGCCAGCTGCTGGCCGCGCAGGACGTCGAGCAGCTGGAAGCGCACCGACAGCTTGCCCGCCGTGCGCCGCAGCTGGCCGACCACGACGCTGTCGACCGCCTGGGCGCGCCAGTTCTTGTAGTTCACCTGCGCGGCGTCGGTCGGGCGCTCGAGCATGTCGGCCGGCGCCAACGGCTTGAACTGGCCGCTGCGCTCGAGGTCGGCGGCGATGATCTCGGCCAGGTTGATCCCGGCATCGGCCGGCTGGGCAAACGGCACTACGGCGATCGGGCGCGCGGCCCGCTCGCCGCCGATCACCGTGATCTCGAGGCCCGCATGGGCACGGCTGCTGAAGGCAAGCAGCAGGCCTACGGCAAGTCTCTTCATGGGTTTGGCTGGAAGTTGATGGTCAGGTCCCGGTCGAAAACCGACGGATCGCTCGGCCGGGGCATCGGCGATGAGCGGTGGACGGCGTCCTCCACGGATTGGTCCAACAGCGGGCTCCCGCAGCTCCTGACGATCTTGGCGTTTGTGACTGTTCCATCGGGTAGAAGTTGCATGCGCACCTGGCACTGGAATTTGGCCGGTGCGCCGGGGGGTATCTTAAAGTTGTCCGCGACGTGCCGGGTGAGCACGGCGGCCCACTCGTCGAGCTTGCCCTGCCGCGCGCCGGTGGCGCGCGCCGCCGCTTCCCGCTCCAAGTCGCGCCGCATGTCTTCCTCGCGGATCGCCTGGGCCACGCGCTCGCGCTCACGCTGGGCGTCCTGTTCGCGTTTCTGGCGGGTCGTTTCCGCCGCCTTCTGGTCTGCGGCCTTCTGGTCCGCCGCCTTCTTGTCCGCCGCTTTCTTGTCCGCGGCGGCCTTGGTCCTGCGCGCCTCCTCTTCCTGCTTCTTCTTCAGCGCCGCGGCCTCGTCCGCCTTGCGCCGGGCCTCTGCCTCGGCGCGCTTGCGCTCCTCGGTCAGGCGCTTGAGCCGCGCCAACTCCTGGCGGCTGGGGTCCAGCAGCACGGCGTTGATCACGGTCGGCTGATGCGGCTTGGCCGAGCATTGCAAGCCACCGGCAACCACGATCAGCACCATCCCGTGCAACAGCAGGGCGCCCGCCAGGTGCCGCGGCTCGAACGTCATTTCGCGCCGGAGGCCGGTGCCGGCTCCCGTCGGGGCGCCGGCTCGGAGATGAAACCGAGCTTCGTCGCCCCAGCCTCCTGCAGCAGGCCCATGCCGTAAGCGACGCGGCCGTAGTCGACCCGCGTGTCGCCCTTGATCAGGATCATCGCGTCGGGCCGGGCCTTGATCACCGCACGCACGCGGCGGACGACTTCATCGTCGCCGATCGCCTTGCGCGTGTTCTCGCCGACGTCCAGGTAGTAGCGACCCTTCGCATCGATGGTCAGCGTGACCGGCTCATCCGAGCCCGGCATCGCTTCGGCGCCGGTCTCGGGCAGGTCGACTTCGACGCCCTGGGTCAGCAGCGGCGCGGTGATCATGAAGATGATCAGCAGCACCAGCATGACGTCGATGTACGGAACGACGTTGATCTCGTGCGCCAGGCGCCGTTTGCGGCGGATCGCGCCCTGGGCCGTCACGCTAGCGGCCCGCGGCCTGGCGCAAGCCGCGCTCGAGGATGCCGACCAGCTCCTCGGAGAACGTGTTGAACCGGTTCTCGAGGCGGTCGACCTGGTTGGTAAAGAAATTGTAGGCAATCACCGCGGGGATGGCGGCGAACAAGCCCATCGCCGTCGCAATCAGGGCTTCCGCGATGCCCGGCGCGACCATCGCGATCGTGGCCTGCTTCACGTTCCCGATGGCGATGAACGCGGTCATGATCCCCCAGACCGTGCCGAACAATCCCACGTAGGGGCTGGTCGACCCGACCGTGGCGAGGAACGCGAGGCCGCCTTCGAGCCGCTCGACCTCGCGCACCAGGGCGACGCGCATGGCACGCTGGACCGATGCCAGTGCGTCCTCCGGCGCAACCTTGTGCTGCTGCTGGCGCGCGAACTCTTCGTAACCGGCGACGAACACGGATACGAGGCCCTCGTCCTCCTTGGCGCGGCGCACCTTGTCGTAGAGGTCGACCAGCGTGCCGCCGGACCAGAAGCGCTGCTCGAAACCGTCGGCGCCGGCGCGCGTGCGGCCGAGCAGCCGCCGCTTGGCGAAGATCACCGCCCAGGAGATCACCGAAGCCAGCAGCAGCGCCAGCATGATCAGCTGGACCGGGACGCTGGCCTGCAGCACCAGCTGCCCCAAGGAAAGTTGCGTCATGCAGGACCCTTCTTGTCGAGGTGGTTCATGAATGCCTCCGGCATCGCACAGGGCCGGAAGTTCTGGACGTCGACGCAGCCGACGCGCACTAGTGCCCGTGCCAGCGGGATGTCGCCCTGCCCCCGCCGGTGCATCTCCTGCCGGAACGTGAGGCTCGCCCGGCGTACTTTCTCGATGTTGACGGCCACCTGAAGCTCATCGTCCAGGCGGGCCGGCCGCAGGAAATCCAGCTCGAGGTTGGCCACGGTGAAGACCACGCCCAGTTGGTCGTGCAGGGCGTCCTGGGAAAAGCCCAGTGCCCGCAGCCACTCGGTGCGCGCCCGCTCGAAATACTTCACGTAGGCGGCGTGGTAGACCACGCGCGAGGCATCGGTGTCCTCGTAGTACACCCTGATTGGCCAGTAGAACGTCGCCATCGCCGGAACGGGGTTATCGACTCAGCTGCCGGAGAACAGGTCGGGCGCTTGCGGGAGCGTCGGCGGCTTGAGGCCAAAGTGCTCGTACGCCTTGCGCCCGGCGACGCGACCGCGCGGCGTGCGCTCCAGGAAGCCCTGCTGGATCAGGTAGGGCTCGATGATGTCCTCGAGCGTGTCACGCGACTCGCCCAGGCTCGCCGCCAGGCTTTCGATCCCGGCCGGTCCGCCGTCGAAGCGCTCGATCAGCGCCAGCAGCAGGCGCCGGTCCATGACATCGAACCCGTGAGCATCGACTTCGAACAGGTCCATGGCCTCGATGGCGACTTTGGCGGCAACCGCGCCGCTGCCGCGCACCTCGGCGAAATCACGCACGCGGCGCAGCAGGCGGTTGGCGATGCGCGGCGTGCCGCGCGCGCGCCGCGCGATCTCGAGCGCGCCGGCATCGTCGATGGCGACCTTCAGGATGCCGGCCGAGCGGCGCACGATCGCGCACAGCTCGTCCACCGAATAGAAGTCGAGCCGCTCGACGATGCCGAAGCGGTCGTGCAGCGGGCTGGTCAGCGCGCCGGCGCGCGTGGTGGCTCCGACCAGCGTGAACGGCGGCAGGTCGAGGCGGATCGAGCGGGCCGCCGGGCCCTCCCCGATCATGATGTCGAGCTGAAAGTCCTCCATCGCCGGGTACAGCACTTCCTCCACGACCGGGCTCAGGCGATGGATCTCGTCGACGAACAGCACGTCGCGTGGCTCGAGGTTGGTCAGCAGCGCGGCGAGATCGCCCGGGCGCTCCAGCACCGGACCAGAGGTCTGGCGCAGGTTGACGCCGAGTTCGGCCGCGACGATGTGAGCCAGCGTGGTCTTGCCCAGGCCGGGCGGCCCATAGATGAGCACATGGTCCAGCGCCTCGGCGCGCTTGCGCGCCGCCTGCAGGTAGATGCCGAGGCGCTCGCGCGCCGGCGCCTGGCCGATGTACTCGGCCAGCGTCTTGGGCCGGATCTGCCGGTCGACGCGTTCCTCATCCGGCGTCTTGGCAGCCTCGATCAGTCTCGGCTCAGCCATGGCATTGCCTCGACCGGGCGGGTCGGGAGCCTGCCTCGCTCCATGGCTCGCTCGATGCCCGCGCTGCTCGCTTCGCCAAGTCTCCGCTCGCGGACGCGCGAGCACCCCTCGCTTCGCTCGGGGCTCCGTCTCGCTGCGCCTTTACTTTCGCTCGACAGGCTCCCGACCTGCCCAGGTCGCTCGACGCCTCAGGCGGCAATCGCCAGCTGAGCGATCGAATCGGGGCCGGTGTGCCCGGATCACGGAAGTAAAGCGCAGCCGAACAGGAGCCCCGCAGGGGCGCGCCGCCGCGAAAGCGAGACATGGCGAGCTTT
>JBOICR010000090.1:0-5277 GCA_050740195.1 Nevskiaceae bacterium
CGGTGGCGCTGCTCGGCTCAAGCGAGTTCTCCGTGGATGAGGTCGACACCACGACGCTGGGCTTCGGCCACAGCGGCGATGAGAAGAACTTGTCCAAGTGCGGCGCGCCGACCGACGTCAACGGCGACCTCTGGCCGGACCTCCTCTGCCATTTCGAGAACCAGGCGGCCGGCTGGGACGGCAGTGAGGACGAGGCCATGCTGAAAGGCAAGCTGGAATCCGGACGCCGCTTCGAAGGCCGCGGCTGGCTGAAGGTCGTCCCGGTCAAAGCGGCACATTGACCGGCTGCGGCCCCGAGGCCGCAGAGCCGTCGCCACGTCCCCCCGTGGCGACGGCTTTTTTCTTGGCCGACGCGCCGCCTGTTCCTGAGTGTGACTTTTGCGCTGCCCGTGAGGCGCGTCGGACCAATCCCGGGCCGCGCCGAGCGCAGCGGAGGCGCGGCAACGGGATGCGCGCCGCGCGAGCCGGGGATTGATGGTGGCCGAGCGAAGCGGAGGCGCGAGCCGGCGATGCCGGAGTATCATCACGCGCTTTCTTGCCACGAGTGAACCCATGACGCGCGCCCTGCCGATGTTCGTGCTCCCGATCGCGATGCTCGCCGCGTGCGCGGCGCAGACCGAGGCGCCCGCGCCCGCTGCCGCCGCTCCCGCGGCACCCGCCGTCGAGCCCCTCGACATCAACCGTGACTACCATTCCTACGCCAATACCAGGGACTTCCGTACCGAACTCCTCGAGCTCGACCTGAACGTCGACTTCACGCGGCGCGTGCTGGAGGGCACCGTCGAGCTGCAGCTGATGCGGCTCACCGGAGCGCCGGAACTGGTGCTCGACACGCGCGACCTGGACATCAAGCAGGTCGATACCGACGCCGGCGGCCACGGCACCTGGCAGGCGACGACGTTCGCGGTGGGGCCGCGCGACGCCATCCTCGGCAGCCCGCTGCGCATCGCGATGCCGCCCACGGCCGATCGCGTCCGCATTGCCTACGCCACGCGACCCGAGGCCTCAGGCCTGCAGTGGGTCACGCCGGAACAGACCGCCGGCCGCAAGCACCCGTTCCTGTACACGCAGTCGCAGGCGATCCACGCGCGCAGCTGGATTCCGCTGCAGGACACGCCGCTGGTGCGCAGCCCGTACGCGGCGCGCATCCGCACGCCGAAGGAGTTGCGCGCCGTGATGAGCGCGGTGAACCAGCCCAACACCAACCGCGACGGCGATTACACCTTCGAGATGCCGCAGCCGGTGCCGGCGTACCTGATCGCGCTGGGCGTTGGCGACATCCAGTACCGCGCGGTCGGCAAGCGCACCGGCATCTACGCCGAGCCGCAGATGATCAAGGGCGCGGCGTACGAGTTCGAGGACACCGAGCAGATGGTCGCGGCCTGCGAAAAGATGTTCGGGCCGTACCGCTGGGGCCGCTACGACATGCTGGTGCTGCCGCCGAGCTTCCCGTACGGCGGCATGGAGAACCCGCGGCTGACGTTCCTGACGCCGACCTCCATCGTCGGCGACAAGTCCGGCGTGTCGCTGATCGCCCACGAGCTGGCGCACTCCTGGTCCGGCAACCTGGTGACCAATTCCACCTGGCGCGACTTCTGGCTCAACGAGGGCACGACCACGTACCTCACGTACCGCATCATGGACGCGGTGTACAACGCCAAGCGCGGCAACATGGAGCGCGTGCTCGGCCAGCAGGACCTGGTCGAGGCGCTCGAGCAGGCGAGCCACGAGGGCGACAAGGCGCTGGCGTTCGACCAGCGCGGCCGCGACCCGGACGAGGTGTTCAGTTCGATCCCGTACCAGCGCGGCAACCTGCTGCTGGAATACCTCGAGAAGAAGTTCGGGCGCGCCAAGTTCGACGCGTTCCTGCGCGGCTGGTTCGATAACAACGCTTTCCAGAGCCGCACCACCGAGGATTTCATCGCGTATCTCGACGAGAAGCTGCTTAAGCCCAATCCGGACGTCGTCACCCGCGCCAAGATCGACGAGTGGATCTTCGCGACCGCGATGCCGGCCGACACGGTCTACGCGCGGTCCGACGCGTTCTCCAAGGTCGAGGCGCAGCGCGCCGAGTGGCTCGCCGGCAAAGTGCCGGCGGCGAAACTGCGCACGCAGGATTGGGGCTCGCACGAGTGGCAGCATTTCCTCGACACGATGCCCGTCGGCGTGACGCCGGCGCGGCTCGCCGGGCTCGACAGGCAGTTCCTGCTGACCAAGGCGATGGACCACTACGTCGCGATGAGCTGGTTCCGGCAGGCGATCCGCTCCGGCTACGCCCCGGCGATGCCGGCGATCGAGCGCTTCCTGGCCACCGTCGGGCGCATGCGCTTCATCAATCCGCTGTACCGCGAGCTGGTCAAGACCCCGGAAGGGCACGCGCTCGCGCAACGCGTGTTCGCCAAAGCGCGGCCGATGTACCACCCGATCGCGCAAGCCGGCGTCGAGCGCATCCTGAAGGACGCGTCGAAGTCGTAATCAGGTCGGCTGGCGCACCGGCTCGACTTCGGGCCTCTTCTTCAGGTCGGGCTTGAACGAGGCCCAGCGCGGCACCAGCTTGCGCTGGGCGATTTCGGCGAGCAGCTGCTCGAGCAGCACGTCGGCCGCGGCGCGCTCGCCGCGCGTGGAATCCGCGAGGTCGTAGAGCGAGACGCGGTCGCGCACGGTGACCGACAGCTCGACCACCGCGACGCTGTCGGGCTCGGCCAGCACCTCGGCGAACAGCGTGTGGGTCTGGCTGACGTGGACCGGCACCAGGCCCAGCGACAGCATCCCCAGCGCGCGCCGCCAGCCGTCGCCCCCGGCGGTGTCCTCCTCGAACCTGTAGCGCGCCTGCAGCGTGATCGGCCAGCGCTGCACTCCGCGATCGACGCGCGCGAAGGCCCCCGACTCGCGCAGCTGCGCGGCGGTGTACTCGACCAGTTCCGCCGGCGTGCCGGCAAGCTGCTCGTTGGAATTCATGTACAGGTTGATCGGGACGAATGGATCCGCCGCGTAGCTGTCCAGCGGGCGGAGTTTCTTCGGCGCTTCCTCGACCGGCGCGGCCGCACAGCCGCACAGCGCCAACGCGATCGCGGCGACCAGCGGCACGCGCGTCATGGCGCGCCGCCGAGGGGGAACAGCGATACCGGCCGGTTCAGCTCGAGCGTCTGCACGGCGATGTCCCGGCGCTGCTCGGCCATTCGTTCGAAGAAGCGGTCGAGCCGCACGACCAGCGGGAACGGCCGCAGCGGCTCGTCGAGCCCCCGCGTGAAGTCGTCCCAGTGGATCGGCACGACGCGGCGCGCACCGACCGCATCGACGACTTCGGCGAGGTAGGGCGCCAGCTCAGGCAACAACGCGACGCCGAGGAACACGACGTCAGCGCGAAAGTTGCCGAGCGCCCCGGGCACGAAGCCCGCGCTGCCGTGGTGCAGCACGCGGCCCCGCGAATGCGCGACCAGGATCGAGTACGTGCCGCCCTGGCGGTAATCCAGGAAACGCGCCGGCGGCGCCAGCGGCTTCATGATCTCGCCGGTCGGCGCGCCGCCGGTGGCGCCGGCGTGGCGGCTCTCGATGAACGTCACGTCGAACGGGCCGAACGACACCGCGCCGAAGCTCAGCGCCTGCAGCTGCGCTTCGGGCAGGCCCGCGCCGCGGCCGATGCTCAGCGTGCTGGCCGAGCCCATCAGCGTCGCGCCGGTCAGGCGCGCGACGACGCCGGCGTCCATGGCGTGGTCGTAGTGCGAATGCGACACCAGCACGGCGTCCAGCCTGGTCACGCCGGCGCGCGCGAGCCAGTCGCGGATCAACGCCTCGTCCGGCGCGATCGGCCGGTTCAGCACGAGCCGCCAGAAGCCGCGCGGCCGCGTGAAGAACGGATCGATCAGCACGGCGTGGGCGCCGTCGGACAGCAGCACCGCGGCCACGCCGAGCCAGCGCGCGGTCAGGGCGCCCGCGGCCGGCTGCGCGGTGTAGGCGCGCGCGTCATAGGCGTCGAGGCCCGGGCGCCATTGCCAGATCGCCGCGAACACGAGCGCCGTACCTACGACCAGTGCGGCGAGGAAGATGCCGAGGGCGCGCAACAGTCTCACAGGCAGGTCTCGATGCGGCGCCAGGCGCGCAACTTGGCGGAGCGCGTCAACGGCGGGAACAAGCGGGCCTTGGCCATGGGAAAGCTTAGCTCCCGGGCCGCAGGCTCATCGTGAGACAGGCCACGGTTTGCGCGGGCAGGCGGCACGCGCGGGATCGCGCCAGTGCTGGCCGGTCGATGTACGAAAAACTTGACATCGCCCGGCGGCGCCCATAGAGTTCGTGTCAAGTATTTTTGACAGGAGCAATTCGTGGACCTCTCGTTTCAGGAAAAGACCCTCTGGCTGATGCTCGTCGCCCTGGTCGCGGCGTTCGCCTTCTACTTCGCCTCCGTCCTGCCCTCCGCATCCGCCGATGTGTTGCCACAGCAGGTTGCGCTGTTCGTGGTGGCGACCGTCGTGCTGGTCGTCGTGCAGGTCGCCGGCCACATCGTCATTGCCTTGCGGGGCGGCGCAACCGGCACGGACGAGCGCGACAACCTGATCGGCCTCAAGGGCGCGCGCAACGCCGGCTACGTTCTCGCGACCGGAGTGTTCGCGGCGCTGTGCGTCGCGCTGGTCCAGCCGGGCAATTTCGCGTTCACCCACGTGCTGCTCGCGTTCTGGGCGCTCGCCCAGCTGGTCGAGATCGGCTCACAACTGTACCTGCACCGGCGCGGGGTCTGAAGCATGGGCAAGGGCGAGAGTGGGCGCATCAGCAACGAGATTCGCGCGCTGCGCGCGCGCCACGGCGACATGACGCAGCACGAGCTCGCCGAACGCGTCGGCGTCACGCGGCAGACCGTGAATGCCATCGAAGGCAACAAGTACTCGCCGTCGCTGGAAGTGGCGTTCCGGATCGCGCGCGTGTTCGACGTTCCGCTGGAGCGCGTGTTCCAGTACGAATAGTCAGCGGCGGCCGAGCCCGCCACGGCGCGGCGGCCGGCCGCTAAAGCGCGCCGCCGGCGCGGCAGGCGCGTGCCCCTGGCGCGCCGGGCTCGCTTCGCTGCGGGCATGGCCCTGTTCCTGCCTGGCCTCGGTGGTCCGCGATGCTGCCGGCGCATGGCTGCGCCCGTGTCCGTGGCCATGCCCGTGACCGTGGCCCTTGCCGTTACCGTGACCCCGGCCATGCGCCCGGCCGTGCGGTTGCGGGCGCGGGGCGTGGTGCTGCGCGGGGCGATGGGCCGGCGCGGCGCCCGGCACGTAGCCCTCGACCTGGATCACCTGGATG
>JBOICR010000091.1:0-30846 GCA_050740195.1 Nevskiaceae bacterium
TGTGGGACGGCGATCCGTTCGAGCTGCGCACCTGGCCCAGGCACGTGTTCATCGACGGACGCGCCGTGCCGGCGGAGACTCGCCAGACCAAGCTGCGCGACCGGTACCTCAAGCGCCTGCAGCCGTAGCCGGGGCCGATGCGCTTCGCACTCGTCGCCGGAGAAGCCTCCGGCGACATCCTCGGCGCCGCACTGATCCGCGGGCTGCGCGCCCGCTATCCGCAGGCGACGTTCTATGGCGTCGCCGGCCCGCGCATGCGCGAGGCCGGCTGCGAGGCGATCGAATCGATCGAAGCGCTCTCGGTCATGGGCCTGACCGAGGTGATCCGGCACCTGCCGCGGCTGCTCAAGTTGCGCCGCGCGCTGGTCGAGCGTTTCGCGCAGGACCAGCCTGACACTTATATCGGCATCGACGCGCCGGACTTCAACCTGCGGGTCGAGCGCGACCTGCGTGCACGCGGCATCAAGACCGTGCACGTGGTGAGCCCGACGATCTGGGCCTGGCGCCCGGAGCGGATCCACGGCATCGCCGAGGCCGTGGACCTGATGCTGTGCCTGTATCCGTTCGAGCCCGCGCTGTACGAGAAGGTCGGGACGCGCGCGGCCTACATCGGCCATCCGCTGGCCGACGAGCTCGACGACACAACTGCCGCCGCCGAGGCCCGCCGCGAGCTGGGCTTGCCGGGGCAGGGACCGGTCGTCGCGGTGCTGCCGGGCAGCCGCGGCACCGAGCTGCGCTACCTGGCGGAGCCATTCACGGCCACCGCCGCGCAGCTGCACGCGAGCACGCCCGGCCTGCGCTTCGCCGTGCCGATCGCGCGGCCCGACCTCAAGCACGCCTTCGAGCAGGCGGCGGCGCGCCATCCCGGTCCGGGCTGGCATCTGTTCGACGGCCAGTCGCGCCGGGTGATGCAGGCTGCCGACGTCGTGCTGCTGGCGTCGGGCACGGTGACCCTCGAGTGCCTGCTGCTCGGCCGGCCGATGGTGGTGGCCTACCGGGCTTCGGCGCTGACCGAGTGGCTGGCGCACAGGCTCATTAAAATCCCGCACGTGAGCCTGCCGAACATTTTGTCGAAACAGGGCTTGTCGAAGCAGGGCCTGTCCAGCGCGCCGGTGGTGCCCGAGCTGCTGGGCAAGGCCGCGACGCCGGAGAGCCTGGCCCGGGAAGTCGGCCAGCTGCTGCGCCATCGGGCGCTGCGCGAGCTCCAGGTCGAGCGCTTTTCCGCCGTGCATGCCGAGCTGCGCCGCGACGCCGGCGCGCTGGCCGCGGCGGCGATCGGATCGCTGCTGGCGCGGTGAACGATGGAACCGACCACGGCGGGCTGGATCGCGGGTGCCGATGAGGTCGGGCGGGGCGCGCTCGCCGGGCCGGTGTACGCTGCCGCCGTGATCTTCGCCCCTGGCCGCAAGCTGCGCGGCCTGAACGATTCCAAGAAGCTGACGCCGGAGGCGCGCGAGGAGCTGGTGCCGCGCATCCAGTCACGCGCCATCGCCTGGGCCATCGCCAGCGCGAATCTGGAGGAGATCGAACGGCTGAACATCCTGCACGCCTCGCTGCTGGCGATGCAGCGCGCGGTCGAGGCGCTGGCCGTGGTGCCGGCGCTGCTGCGGGTCGACGGCATCCACACGCCCGCCGTCGTCTGCCCGGTGGAAGCGATCGTCGGCGGCGACGGCAAGGTGCCGGCGATCATGGCCGCTTCGGTAATCGCCAAGGTCGCGCGCGACGCCGAGATGCGCCGGCTCGATCTCGAGCATCCGGGGTATGGTTTTGCCGAACACAAGGGCTACGCCACGGCGCAGCACCTCGAGGCCCTGCAGCGGCTCGGCCCGTGCCCGATCCACCGCCGTGGCTTCGAGCCGGTGATGCAGATGGACCTCTGGGGACGCACACCTGTTTCACCCGCCGCGGAGCGAGTCCGATGACGGCCGATGAAAAAGGTGTGCGTCCCCTTTTCGTGCATCTGCGCCTGCACACCGAGTACTCGCTGATCGACGGCACGATCCGGCTGGAGCGGCCCGACCCGATCCAGGACGATGCCAAGCAACGGCACAAGGAAGAGCGCTTCAAGACACTGGCCGAGCGCGCCGCCGAGCTGGCGTTGCCGGCGGTCGCCGTCACCGACCTCAACAACCTGTGCGGGATGGTGAAGTTCTACAAGTCGGCGGAAGACGCGGGCGTCAAGCCCATCATCGGCGCCGACGTCACGCTCGAGGAGCGCAAGGCCGGCGAGGGCGTCGAGCAGCTCACGCTGCTGGTGCAGAACGAGCGTGGCTACCGCAACCTGGTGAACCTGGTGTCGCGGAGCTACACGCACGGCCAGCAGTCCGGGGCACCGCGCCTGCGGCGCGAATGGCTGGGCGGCGCGACCGACGGGCTCATCGCGCTGTGCGGCCCGGCAAACGGCGTCGGCCGGCTGCTGCTCGGCGGGCACCTCGACGCCGCGCAGGCACAGCTCGCCGAGTGGCGCGCGTTGTTTGCGGACTGCCTGTACCTCGAGATCCACCGCTGCGGCCGCCCCGACGACGAGCCGCACCTGCGCGCGGCGGTGCACCTGGCACGCCGCACCGGCACGCCGCTGGTCGCGACCAACGACGTGCGCTTCCTGCGCCGCGACGACTTCGACGCGCACGAGGCGCGCATCTGCATCGCGCAGGGCTGGACGCTGGACAACGAGCGCCGCCCGAAGCTGTGCACGGCCGAGCAGTACCTCAAGAGCGCGGCCGAGATGAAAAAGCTCTTTGCCGACCTGCCGGAGGCGCTGGCGAACACGGTCGAGATCGCGCGCCGCTGCAGCCTGACGCTGACGTTCGGCCAGCCTCACCTGCCGGACTTCCCGGTGCCGGCAGGTGCGACCGTGACGAGCTACCTGCGCGACCAGGCCCACCAGGGCCTCGTCGGGCGCCGGCGCGCCAGCGAGGCGAGATATCGCGAGCGGCTCGACTATGAGCTAGTCGTGATAGAACGCATGGGCTTCGCGGGCTACTTCCTCGTCGTCGCCGACTTCATCGCCTGGGCCAAGACCCACGGCGTGCCGGTCGGGCCGGGCCGCGGCTCGGGTGCCGGCTCGCTGGTGGCGTATGCGCTGGGCATCACCGACCTCGACCCGATCCCGTACGACCTGCTGTTCGAGCGCTTCCTGAACCCCGAGCGCGTGTCGATGCCGGACTTCGACGTCGACTTCTGCATGGACAACCGCGACCGCGTGATCGAGTACGTGATGGAACGCTATGGCCGTGACCGGGTGGGCCAGATCATCACCTACGGCACGATGGCGGCGCGCGCGGTGGTGCGCGACATCGCGCGCGTGGTCGGCCAGCCGTGGAGCTTCGGCGATCGTATTGCCAAGATGATTCCGGGCGGACCGCAGGGTTTGTCGCTGGGCGAGGCGCTCGACGATGTGCCCGAGTTCAAGCAGGCCTACAACAGCGAGGAAGAGGTGCGCGCGGTCGTCGACCTCGGCCTGCAACTCGAGGGGCTGACGCGCAACGTCGGCAAGCACGCCGGCGGCGTGGTGATCGCGCCGCGCGCGCTGACGGAGTTCGCGCCGCTGTACTGCGAACCGGGCGGCGGCGGCCTGGTGACGCAGTTCGACATGAAGGACCTCGAAGCCGTCGGCCTCGTGAAGTTCGACTTCCTCGGCCTGAAGACGCTGACGATCATCCAGGCGGCGGCCGACCTGATCAATGCGCGGCGCGCGCCCGGAGCGCCGGAGCTGAAGATCCTCGACATCCCGCTCGACGACAAGGCCGCCTACGCGCTGTACGCCAGCGGCTCCACCACCGCCGTGTTCCAGATGGAATCCGGCGGCATGCAGCGCGCCTCGGTGGACCTCAAGCCCGACAACTTCGAGGACATCATCGCGCTGATCTCGCTGTTCCGGCCCGGTCCGATGGAGCTGATCCCGGATTTCGTCGCGCGCAAGCACGGCCGCGCGCGCGCCGAGGTGTTGCATCCCGGCATGGAGGAAGCGCTCAAGCCGACCTACGGCATCTTCGTCTACCAGGAGCAGGTCATGCAGGTCGCGCGGCAGCTGGCCGGCTTCACGCTCGGCGGCGCCGACCTGCTGCGCCGCGCGATGGGCAAGAAGGATGAGGCGCTGATGCGCAAGCAGCGCGAGGGCTTCGTCTCGGGCGCGCGCGCCAACGGCATCAACGACTTTCAGGCCAACGCGATCTTCGACCTGATCAACAAGTTCGCCGGCTACGGTTTCAACAAGTCGCACGCCGCCGCGTACGCACTGGTGTCGTACCAGACCGCGTGGCTGAAGGCGCACTACCCGGCCGAGTTCATGGCTGCGGTGCTGTCGTGCGACATGGACAAGACCGACACGGTCGTGATGATGATCGACGAGTGCCGGCGCATGCGCCTGTCGATCGAGACGCCCGACATCAACCGCTCCGACTTCCGCTTCGCCGTGACCGGCCCGAACGGCATCCGGTACGGCCTCGGCGCGATCAAGGGCGCCGGCGCGGGCGCGCTCGGCAACGTGCTGGAGGAGCGCGCGAAGCATGGCGCGTTCAAGGACCTGTTCGAGCTGTGCCGGCGCATCGACACGCGCAAGACCAACAAGCGCGTGCTGGAGGCGCTGATCGGCTCGGGCGCGCTCGACGGGTTCGGCGCGAGCCGGGCCAGCCTGATGAAGACGCTGCCGCGGGCGCTGGCGGCCGCGGAGCAATCCTCCGCCAGCAGCGGTGCCGGCCAGAACGACATGTTCGGACTGCCGACCACGGCCGCCGGCGGCGGCGCGGCGCTGATGGAGCAGGAGCCCGAGTTCGGCGACGCCGAGCGCCTGCGCCTGGAAAAGGAGACGCTCGGGCTCTATTTCTCCGGCCACCCGATCGAGATCTACCGCGGCCTGCTCGGCCAGATCTGCAGCGGTGACCTGAAGACGCTGATCGCCGGCGCGCGCAGCGGCGTCGTGCTGTTCGGCGCCTGGGTCGTCGACATCCGCCGCTTCGGCCGCCGCATGCTGCTGACGCTCGACGACCGCACCGCGCAGCTGACCTGCATCCTCGGCGAGGAGTTCCTGGCGACGCGGGCGCCGCCGCGCAAGGACACGCTGCTGTTCGTCAGCGGCCGCATCACGCCGGACGAGTTCAGCGGCGGCTGGAAAGTGTTCCCGAACGAACTGCACGACCTCGAGCAGGTGCAGCTGCGGTACGCGCGGCGAGTCCTGCTGGATCTCATTGGGGACAGCGGGGCCGGCGGCGCGGCGCCGATGGAACGGCTGATGCAGGCGCTGGAAGTGCTGCGCCACCCGGCCGGATGCCCGGTCACGGTCCAGTACGGCAACGGCGCGGCCCGGGCGACACTCGACCTGGGCGCGGACTGGAAGATTCGCGTGCAGGAGGCAGGGCTCGAGCCCTTGCGCAAGCTGCTCGGAGAGCAGAATGTTAGGGTGCAGTATCAGAAGCCGGTCGCGACGAGCCAGGCAGCAGACGCATGAACCTCAATTACCTCGACTTCGAACAGCCGATTGCGGAGCTCCAGAAGAAGATTGACGAGCTGCGCTTCGTCGCCAACGGCTCCGAAGTCAACATTTCCGACCAGATCAACCAGCTCGAGGCCAAGAGCCGCGAGCTGACCGCGCAGATCTTCACCACGCTGTCGGCCTGGCAGATCGCGCAGCTCGCGCGCCATCCGCAGCGGCCGTACGCGCTCGATTACGTCAAGGCGCTGTTCACCGACTGGGACGAACTGCACGGCGACCGCAACTACAAGGATGATCCGGCCATCGTCGCCGGCATCGCGCGGCTCGAGGGTCGCCCGGTCGCGGTGATCGGCCAGCAGAAGGGCCGCGACGCCAAGGAGCGCGTGTACCGCAATTTCGGCATGCCCAAGCCCGAGGGTTACCGCAAGGCCCTGCGGGTGATGAAGCTGTGCGAGAAATTCCACTTGCCGATCATCACGCTGATCGACACGCCGGGCGCTTATCCGGGCATCGGCGCGGAGGAGCGCAACCAGAGCGAGGCGATCGCGCGCAACCTGTACGAGCTGTCGAAGCTGCGCACGCCGGTGATCGCGACCGTGATCGGCGAGGGCGGCTCGGGCGGTGCGCTCGCGATCGGCGTCGCCGACCACGTGATGATGCTCCAGTACAGCATCTACTCGGTCATCTCGCCCGAGGGCTGCGCCTCGATCCTGTTCAAGAAGGCCGATCGGGCGTCCGAGGCGGCGGAAGCGATGAAGATCACTTCGCGCGACCTGCTGGGCCTGAAGCTGATCGACGAGGTCGTGCCGGAGCCGCTCGGCGGCGCGCATCGCGACGCCGCCGCGGTGGCCCAGAACCTGAGGGAAAAGCTCGTCGCCAACGTCGAGCGCCTGTCGCGCATGCCGCTGACGCAGCTGCTGGCGGCGCGCTACCAGCGCCTGATGCAGTACGGGGCTTATCAGGCGTGAAAGGTGAGGCGCGGGGCGCGGCCGATCCCGGCCTCGGTCCCGCGCCCTCGCTGCCCCCGGGCAGCACCGTCTGGGCGGCGTTCAGCGGCGGCCTCGATTCCACCGTCCTGCTGCATCGGCTGCGCCACGGCGGCCTGCCGGTCAAGGCGCTGCACGTGAACCACCACCTGCAGCCGGCGGCCAACCGCTGGGTGGAGCACTGCCGCACGGTCTGCACGCAGCTCGACGTGCCGATCTACATCCTCGACGTCAAAGTCGACCCGAACGACGCCGAGGGCCCGGAGGCCGCGGCACGGCGGGTCCGCTACGACGCTTTCCAGAGCGTGATGCGGCCGGGTGACTGTCTTGTCACCGCGCACCACCAGGACGACCAGGCCGAGACCGTGCTGCTGCGGCTGCTGCGCGGCGCCGGCGTGGCCGGCCTCGCGGCGATGCGCACCCACGTGCCGTTCGCCGGCGGCACGCTGTGGCGGCCGCTGCTGCGTCATTCGCGCGCCGCGCTGCGCGACTACGCCGAGCGCCACGCGCTGTCGTGGATCGAGGACCCGCACAACCTGGACCCGCGCTACGCCCGATCGTTCCTGAGAAACGAGATTTTTCCCCGCTTTGCGCAGCGCTGGCCGCAGGCGATCGAGCTGCTGGCCCGCACCGCCGAGCACTGCGGCGACGCGGTCGAGCTGCTCGATCAGGCCGCGGCGGCGGACCTCGAAACGGCCGTCATTCCGGCCAAGCGAGCGGAGCGAGCGCGAGCCGGAATCCAGAGCCTTTCGGTCCAGCGCCTCCTCGCCCTGCCCAAGGCCCGCCGCAGCAACCTGCTGCGCTACTGGGCCGCCCAGGGCGGCTTCGAGACGCCGCCGTTCGACGCGCTGTCGCGCCTGGAGCACGAGGTGCTGCGGGCGCGGCCCGACTCGGCGCCGCAGCTGGCCTGGGGCGGTACCGAGTTGCGCCGCTTTCGCGATTCGCTGTACCTGATGGCGCGGCTGGCGCCGGCGCCCGCGCCGGGCACGGCGCTGGAGTGGGACGGCCGCGCCGACCTGAAGTTGCCGCCCGGGTGCGGCGAGCTCAAGGCGCTCAAGCCGGCGCGCGCCGAGCTGCCACTGCGGGTGGTGTTCGCCCGCGGCGGCGAGCGGCTCAAGCCGGTGGGCTCGCGCTACACCCGCACGCTGCGCAACCTGTTCCAGGAGGAGGCGATCCCGCCGTGGATTCGCGAACGCCTGCCGCTGGTGGAGCTGGACGGCGAGCTGGCGGCCGTGGCCGACCGCTGGGAATCGGCGGCGCTGAAGGCGGCGCGCGCCCGTACCGGCTGCCGCTACCAGTGGCGGCATGACTTGATCGGCGATCCCGCGTAAAATCCGCCAAACCTGCCGGCAGCACCGCCATGTCAGACGCTTCCCAGACGCGCTATGTCTTCGTGACCGGGGGCGTGGTCTCTTCGCTCGGCAAGGGCATCGCTTCGGCCTCGCTCGCGGCCATCCTCGAGTCGCGCGGCCTGAAGGTCCACATGATCAAGCTGGACCCCTACATCAACGTCGATGCGGGGACGATGAGCCCGTTCCAGCACGGCGAGGTGTTCGTGACCGAGGACGGCGCCGAGACCGACCTCGACCTGGGCCACTACGAGCGCTTCCTGCGCGGCAAGACCAGCCGCAACTCGAACGTGACCACCGGCCAGATCTATCGCAACGTGATCGAGAAGGAGCGCCGCGGCGACTACCTCGGCAGCACGGTGCAGGTGATCCCGCATATCACCGACGAGATCCAGCAGGCCATCCAGAAGGGCGCCGCCGGCGCCGACATCTGCATGGTCGAGATCGGCGGCACCGTGGGCGACATAGAAAGTCTTCCGTTCCTCGAGGCGATCCGCCAGCTCGGCATCAACCTCGGCCGCAAGCGCGCGCTGTACATGCACCTGACGCTGGTGCCGCAGCTGAAGGCGGCCGGCGAGTTCAAGACCAAGCCGACCCAGCACTCGGTCAAGGAACTGCGCGGCATCGGCATCCAGCCCGACATCCTGCTGTGCCGCTCCGAGCGGCCGCTGCCGGATTCGGAGCGCCGCAAGATCTCGCTGTTCACCAACGTGCCGAACGACGCCGTCATCTCGGCGGTCGACGTCGACGACATCTACAAGATCCCGGCGTGGCTGCACCAGCAGGGCCTCGACGAGCTGGTGGTCGAGCACTTCGACGTCGAGTGCCGCAAGGCCGACCTCGCCCAGTGGGACCGCGTCGTCCAACAGCGCGACCGCCAGGACGCCGAGGTCGAGATCGCGATGGTCGGCAAGTACGTTGACCTGACCGATGCCTACAAGTCGCTGAACGAAGCGCTGAACCACGCCGGCCGCCATACCGGCACGCGCGTCAAGATCCGCTACATCGAAGCCGAGGCGATCGAGGCCCAGGGTGTGCGCGTGCTGCAGGGCGCCGACGCGGTCCTGGTGCCGGGCGGCTTCGGCAACCGCGGCATTGAGGGCAAGATCGAGGCGGCCCGCTACGCCCGCGAGAACAAGATCCCCTACCTCGGCATCTGCCTGGGCATGCAGGTCGCGGTCATCGAGTTCGCGCGCAACGTCTGCGAGCTCAAGGGGGCGCATTCGACCGAGATGGCGCCGAAGGCGCCGCACCCGGTGATCGCGCTGGTCACCGAGTGGCACGACGCCAGCACCGGCGAGGTGCACCAGCGCACCAACAGGTCGAACCTGGGCGGCACCATGCGCCTGGGCGTCCAGGCCGCGCGCCTGAAGGCCGGCACCCGCTGCCGCGCGATGTACAACGCCGAGACCATCAGCGAGCGGCACCGCCACCGCTACGAGGTCAACAACAACTACCGCAAGATGATGGAAGAGAAGGGCTTCGTGTTCGCCGGCGAGACGATCGAGGACCACCTGGTCGAGATGATCGAGCTGCCGGACCATCCATGGTTCATCGCCTCGCAATTCCACCCCGAGTTCACCTCGACGCCGCGCGACGGCCACCCGCTGTTCAACGGCTTCATCAAGGCCGCGCGGGAGCACCACCTCGCCAACCAGGCGGCTGCGGCATAATTGCGCCGCTGTCACCCCGGCGAAAGCCGGGGTCCAGCGTCTTTGAAGACACTGGATGCCGGCTTCCGCCGGCATGACGAGGAGACTGCATGAACCTCTGCGGCACCGAAATCGGTATCGACAGACCCCTGTTTGTGATCGCGGGGCCCGATACGCTGGAATCCGAGGCGCTCGCGCTCGAGGTCGCCGGCCACATCGCGGCGATCGCGAAAAAGCTCGAGATGCTGTACGTCTTCAAGGGCAGCTTCGACAAGGCCAACCGCTCCTCGCACAAATCGTATCGCGGCCCGGGCCTGGCCCAGGGCCTCAAGATCCTCGAGAAGGTGAAGCAGCAGGTCGGCGTGCCGGTGCTGACCGACGTCCACGAAGACACCCCGATCGGCGAGGTGGCGTCGGTGGTCGACGTGATCCAGACGCCGGCCTTCCTGTGCCGGCAGACCAACTTCATGCAGAACGTGGCGAAGGCCGGCAAGCCGGTCAACGTCAAGAAGGGCCAGTTCATGTCGCCCTGGGAAATGGGCAACGTGATCGAGAAGATGAAGGACGTCGCGCCGCACCCGCCGGGCGGCTTGCCGCCCGGTCTAGGCCCGTTCCTGCTGTGCGAGCGCGGTTTCACCTTCGGCTATAACAATCTGGTTGCCGACATGCGCGGCCTCGCGATCATGCGCAAATACGCGCCGGTCGTGTTCGACTGCACGCACACGGTGCAGCTGCCGGGGGGGCAGGGAACCGCGTCCGGCGGCATGCGCGAAATGATCCCCGTGCTGTCGCGCGCCGCGGTCGGCGCCGGCGTCGCCGGGCTGTTCATGGAAACGCACCCCGATCCCGACTCGGCCCTGTGCGACGGTCCGAACTCCTGGCCGCTGAAGCACATCGAACCGCTGCTGAAGACGCTGCACGCGCTCGACCGCGTCGTGAAGCACCACGTCCCCGAAGAAATCAAGTACGCCAAGGATCTGTAGGCGTCTCCCATGTCGAAGATCGTCAAAGTCACCGGCCTCGAAGTCCTCGACTCCCGCGGTAACCCGACGGTCGAAGCCGAGGTCTGGCTGAAGTCGGGCGCGCGTGGTCGCGCCGCCGCTCCGTCGGGCGCCTCGACCGGTTCGCGCGAGGCGGTCGAGCTGCGCGACGGCGACAAGGACCGCTACCTCGGCAAGGGCGTGCAGCACGCCGTGGCCAACATCAACAAGGAGTTGGCCAGGGTCGCCTTCGGCATGGACCCGCAGCATCAGGACCGGCTCGACCAGGCGATGATCGAGCGCGACGGTTCGCCCAACAAGGTGCGCCTGGGCGCCAACGCCATCCTGGCGGTGTCGCTGGCCAGCGCGCAGGCGGCCGCGGCGGAGAGGGGCGTGTCGCTGTACCGCCACCTCGGCGGCAGCAAGGCCAAGGGGCTGCCGGTGCCGATGATGAACGTCATCAACGGCGGCGCGCACGCCGATAACAATGTCGACATCCAGGAATTCATGGTGCTGCCGGTCGGGGCGAAGAGCTTCGCCGAGGCCCTGCGCTGGGGCGCGGAGATCTTCCACGCGCTCAAGGCCGTGCTGCGCGCGCGCAAGCTCAACACCGCCGTCGGTGACGAGGGTGGCTTCGCGCCGGACCTGCCCTCGAACGAGGCCGCGCTGCAGGTGCTGTCGGAAGCGGTGGAGAAGGCCGGCTATGGTCTCGGCCGCGACGTGTACCTGGGCCTCGACGTCGCCAGCAGCGAGTTCTTCAAGGACGGCAAGTACCACCTCGAGAGCGAGGGCAAGCACTTCACGCCGGACGAATTCACCGACTATCTGGCCGGCATCTGCCAGCGTTATCCGGTGATCTCGGTCGAGGACGGCTGCGCCGAGAACGACTGGGACGGCTGGGCGCTGCTGACGAAGAAGCTCGGCGGCAAGGTCCAGCTGGTCGGCGACGACCTGTTCGTCACCAACACCGCGATCCTGAAGCAAGGCATCGCGAAGAAGATCGCCAACGCGATCCTGATCAAGCCCAACCAGATCGGCACGCTGACCGAGACCCTGGCGGCGATCAGGATGGCGACCCAGGCCGGCTATGCCAGCATCGTTTCGCACCGCTCCGGCGAGACCGAGGACTGCGCCATCGCCGACATCGCGGTCGGCACGAGCGCGACCCAGATCAAGACCGGCTCGCTGTGCCGCTCCGACCGCACCGCCAAGTACAACCAGCTGCTGCGCATCGAGCGCGAGCTGGGCCGGCGGGCGCGTTACCCGGGTGCGCAAGCATTTCCCGTAAAACTGCGCTAAATTAAGGAGATGCGGCGTATTCTTACAGTAGTTTTGACGTTGATGTTCGCTGGCCTGCAGTATCGCCTGTGGGTCGCCGACGGCGGCCTTGCGCATACGCACCGGCTGGCCAACGAAGCGCGCGCGCAGCGTGAGCAGATCGCCCAGTTCGCCGCGCGCAACGCCGCACTCGACGCGGAGATCGCCGACCTCAAGTCCGGCGTTGCCGCGATCGAATCCCGTGCCCGCATGACGCTGGGCATGGTGCACGACGGCGAGACCTTCTTCCTAGTCGTCGATCCGTCCTGAGTTGAACGCGCCTGCGGCACCCCACTACTGGGCGGTCGTTCCGGCGGCAGGCACCGGCGCGCGGATGCGCGCCGCCAAGCCCAAGCAATACCTGAAGCTGCGCGGCCGCAGCGTGCTCGAGCACAGCGTCGGCCCGCTGATGGACGCGCCGTGGATCGACGGCGTCGTCGTCGTGCTGGCGCCGGGTGACGACGACTTCCCGAAGCTGGCGCTCGGCCGGCACTGGAAAATCCACTCCGCTGCGGGCGGCGCGAAGCGCGCCGACTCCGTGCTGGCCGGGCTCAAGAAGGTGTCCGAGCTGGCCAAGACCGCCGCGCCTTACGTGCTGGTGCACGACGCGGCGCGGCCCTGCCTGACGCGCGTCGACCTTGAGCGCCTGCGCGACGAGGCCACCAGCGAGAACGGCGGCTTGCTGGCGGTGGCGATGACCGACACGATCAAGCGCGCCGAGGGCACGCACGCCGCGTCCACCGTCAGCCGGCGCGAGTTGTGGCGCGCCCAGACGCCGCAGCTGTTCCGCCTCGACCTGCTGCGGGCCGCGCTCGAGGACTGCATCGTCCGGGGGATCGAGATCACCGACGAGGCCGCCGCGATGGAGGCGACCGGGCGCCGGCCGCGCCTCGTCCACGGCAGCGAGAGCAACCTGAAAGTCACCGTGCCGGACGACCTGGCGCTCGCCGAGTTCTGGCTCGCGCGGATGGAGAACGGCCGGTGAAGCCCGAATTCCGGGTCGGGCAGGGCTTCGACGTGCACCGCCTCGAGCCGGGCGACGGTGTCACGCTGGGCGGCGTGCGCATCGCCTGCCGCTACCGCATCGTCGCGCACTCCGATGGCGACGTGCTGATCCACGCGCTGTGCGACGCCCTGCTGGGCGCGGCGGGCCTCGGTGACATCGGGCGCTGGTTTCCCGACACCGACGAGAAATTCCGCGGGGCCGACAGCCGCGCGCTGCTGCGCGAGGTCGTCGGCAAGCTGGACCAGGCCGGCTGGCAGCCGGTCAACGCCGACTTGACGCTGATTGCGCAGGTGCCGCGCGTGGCGCCGCACGCCGAAGCGATGCGCGAGTGCCTGGCCACCGACCTCGGCCTGGCGCGCGATGCCGTCAACGTCAAGGCGACGACCACCGAGGGCCTCGGCTTGATCGGCCGCGAGGAAGGGATCGCGGCGCAAGCCGCGGTGCTGGTGGCGCGACGCTGACCCGTTCACGCTTGCGGCCCGCGCGAGCGCATATACTGCCGCCCATGCTGAAGTCCGTCGTCGGGTCCCTGTCCACGCGTCGCCGCGGTGTGCCCCGCGGCCGCGACACCGGCGAGGAGATCCTGAACGCGGCCGAGGACCTGCTGCAGCGGCGCGGCTACAACGCCTTCAGTTACCACCACATCGCCGTGCAGCTCGGCGTGCGCAACGCCGCGATCCACTACCACTTCCCGGCCAAGGAAGATCTTGGCGTGGCGTTGGTACAGCGCTACCAGGAGCGTTTCCGCCAGTGGATCAAGAGCACCGACACGCTCGACAGCGCCTGGGCGCGCCTGCAGGCCTACTTCCAGACCTATCTCGACTTCCTGCAGGCCGACTGCAAGTGCTGCCCGGGTGGCGTGCTCGGCACCGAGTTCCACGCCATACCCGAGGCGATGCGCGAGCAGGCCCGCACGCTGATGCGCGAAATGTACGAGTGGCTGGTCGCGACGCTGGAATTCGGCCGCGGCCAGGGCTCGCTGTCGTTCAGCGGCCGCTCCGAGGACAAGGCCCTCGAGCTCGGCGCCGCGCTGCAGGGCGGATTGCAGATCGCCCGCATGGCCGGGCCCGAGCGCTTCCACCAGGTGCTGGCCCAGCTGTCGCTGGAACTGACCGGCCGCCCGCAGTACGCCGCGACCCTCGCCGCCTAAAGGGGCGCCCTTAGCAGGACGTACACCGCGCCGGTGCCGCCGTCCTCGCGCCGTGCCGAGCAGAACGCCAGCACCTCGCTGCGCTGGCGCAGCCAGCCGTCGATGCGCTGCTTGAGCACCGGGCCGTCGCCCTTCGAGCGCAGCCCCTTGCCGTGGATGATCCGCACGCAGCGCGCGCCGGTGTCCCGGCTCGCCGCGATGAAGCGCGCCATCTCGACCTTGGCCTCGGCCCAGCGCATGCCGTGCAGGTCCAGCTCGGCGCCGACGCGGTAGGCGCCGCGGCGCAGGCGCCGGAACACGCTGTCCTGGATGCCGTCGCTGCGGTAGAGGAGTTCATCGCCGACGTCGGGCAGCGGCCCCTCGCGGCTTTCGCGCAGCGCTTCGCGTTCGTCGGCCTCGTGCTGCAGCGGGCGCGGGGCCGGCCGGCGCGGCTCGGGCGGGCGCCGTCCGCCGTCCTTCAGCGGCTTGACGTCCTTCACCGCCGTGCGGAACAGCGCCGCGTCGTCGTCCGGGTCTGCGGTCATCCGGGTTCAGCCTCTGTAAACTAGCGCGGTCAAAAATATACCCATGCGGATTCTCCTTTCCAATGACGACGGCTGCCGGGCCCCGGGCCTGCGCTGCCTCGCCGACGCGCTGCGCACGCACTGCGAGCTTACGATCGTGGCGCCGGACCGCAACCGCAGCGGCGCCAGCAACTCGCTGACGCTGCTGAACCCGGTCCGGGCGGTGCGGCACGACGACGGCGTGGTCTGCGTCGACGGCACGCCGACTGATTGCGTGCACCTCGCGCTGACCGGCCTGATGGAGGTCGAGCCCGACATCGTGGTCTCCGGCATCAACGCCGGGCCTAACCTCGGCGACGACGTGCTGTACTCCGGGACCGTCGCTGCGGCGATGGAGGGCCGGCACCTGGGCCTGCCGGCGATCGCGGTGTCGTGCGCAAGCTCGCAGCCGCAGCACTACGAAACCGCGGCGCGCGTGACGCTGCTGCTGATCCAGCGCCTGCAAATCGACCGGCTGGCCAACGACGCCGTGCTCAACGTCAACGTGCCGGACCGTCCGTACGACCAGCTGACCGGCTTCCAGGTCACGCGCCTGGGCAACCGCCACCGCGCCGAGAAGGCGCAGCGGGCCGCGGATCCGCGCGGCCGCACGATCTGGTGGATCGGCAACGCCGGGCCCGAACAGGACTGCGGACCGGGGACGGATTTCCACGCGGTTGCGCAGGGCGCCGTGTCGATCACGCCTATCGACACCGACCTCACGCACCACCGCGCGCTCGAGAATGTCGGCAAGTGGGCGCGGGGCCTGGACCCGTGACGGCCCACCATCACACGCGCGGGCTCGGGCTGGCCTCCGACGCCAGCCGGCGCCGGCTGATCGACGAGGTGCGGCGCTGGGGCGTGAAGGACGAGCGTGTGCTCGAGGTGCTGGCGCGCGTGCCGCGCCACGAATTCCTCGAGGACGCGTTCAAGGGCCGCGCCTACGAGAACAACGCGCTGCCGATTGGCCTGTCGCAGACCATCTCGCAGCCGTACATCGTCGCGCTGATGACCGAGGCGATCCTGCAGGGCGGCAAGCCGCACAAGGTGCTCGAGATCGGCACCGGCTCCGGCTACCAGACCGCGGTTCTGGCCGAGCTGGTGCCGGCCGTGTTCACGGTCGAGCGCCTGAAGCTGCTGTCGCAGCAGGCGCGCGCGCGGCTCGAGCGGCTCGGCTACCACAACATCCTGTTCAGCTACGCCGACGGCATCGCCGGCTGGCCCTCGCACGGCCCATACGACGCCATCGTCGTGACCGCCGCCGCCGAGCGGGTGCCGGACGCCCTGCTCACGCAACTGGCGCCCGGCGGGCGGCTGGTCGTTCCGGTCGGCACGCCGGGTGCGCAGTCGCTGCGGCTGATCACGCGCGGCGCGAGCGGCATCACCACGCGCGAGCTCGGCGACGTCAGCTTCGTGCCCCTGCTCGGCGGACGCGGGTGATGGTCGAAGCTTTCGCCAACTGGCTGGCAGAGCTGTACGCCGGTCTCGGTTACACCGAGATCGTGATCCTCATGGCGCTGGAGTCCAGCCTGTTCCCGGTGCCGTCGGAGCTGGTGATGATCCCGGCAGGCTACCGCGCCGCGACCGGCGAGCTGGACCCGGCACTGAGCGTGCTGGCCGGCACCGTCGGCTCGGTCATCGGCGCCAGCGCGAACTACCTGCTCGGCCGCTACGTCGGCAAGGCGTTCCTGCTGCGCTATGGCAAGTACCTGCTGATCAACGACGCGAAGTACCACGAGGCGGAGGCGATGTTCCTGCGCAACGCGCGCGTCGCCACGTTCGTCGGACGGCTGCTGCCGGTGGTGCGCCACCTGATCTCGCTGCCCGCGGGAATTTTCGGCATGGCGTGGGGCTGGTTCCTGGGCATCACCGCGCTCGGCGCGGCACTGTGGTGCGCGGTGCTGGTGGCGCTCGGGTATTACTTCGGCGAGCCGGCGGTGGCGCTGGCCAGCCAGTACCTGCACGAACTGGCCCTCTTGGTCGGCGTCGCGCTGCTGGCGTTCGCGGCCTGGTTCCTGTTCCACAAGACGCGCAACCGCGACGCGGGGAACCCATGAAGGCGGCGCGTGCGCTGTGCCTGGTGCTCGCCGCGGCGCTGGCGGTCGGCTGCACCGAGGCGTACCGCTGGCCGGACCGCATGTCGAGGCGGCCGCCGCCGAGGGTCGAGGCGCCCGAGGGCCATTACGTCATCGAGCAGGGCGACACGATGTATTCCATCGCGTTCCGCTACCAGCTCGACTTCCGCGAGCTCGCGGCCTGGAACGACATCGGCTCGGATTACCTGATCCACCCGGGGCAGATGATCCGCCTGACGCCGCCGCCGGGCTTTGCTCCGATCCGGACGACTCCGATCGATTCGCCGCCGCCGACGGGCAGCGTCGGCACCCTGCCGCCGCCGCGCCCGCCGATCCAGGGCCCGCCGCAGCCGGCCGAGGTGGTGGTCAAGCTGACCTGGCGCTGGCCGACCGCCGGCGGCGTGGTCAAGCCGTTCGGTGACGGCGGCAAAGGCGTCGACATCGGCGGGACCCTGGGCCAGCCGGTGGTGGCGGCCGCGCCAGGCAAGGTCGTTTACAGCGGCGCCGCGCTGAAAGGCTACGGCGAGCTGATCATCATCAAGCACGACGACGTGCACCTGTCGGCCTACGGTTACAACCGCCGCCGACTGGTCGCCGAAGGCGTCACGGTGGCCGCCGGTCAGCCGATCGCCGAGCTCGGCATGGGCCCCGAGCAGAAGCCGGTGCTGCATTTCGAAGTGCGCCGGCGCGGCAAGCCGGTGGATCCCGCGGCCTACCTGCCGCGGCCGTAAGCCTCAGGTCGCGCGCAGCGCTTCCACGATCGGGATGCGCGTGGCGCGCAGCGCCGGCGGCAGCCCGCCGACCAGGCCGATCGCGCAGGCCACGGCGATGCCCTGCGCCAGCAGGCCCGGGCTGACGCTGAAGGCGAACGCGATCTGCGTGAAGCTCGCGCCGTTGATGGTGGACACGACGTGGCCGTTGAAGCCGAGCCAGGCGGCGGCGCCGCCGAGCACGCCGCCGGCCAGGCACAGCAGCATGCTCTCGAGCACCACGGACATGACGATCGGCAGACCCTGGAAGCCGAGCGCGCGCAGGGTGCCGATCTCGACGCTGCGCGACTCGACCGAAGCGAACATGGTGTTGATGGCGGCGAACAGCGCGCCGAGCCCCATGATCGCCGCGACCAGGTAGCCGATCGCGTTCATGGCCTTGCCGAGGATGCCGGTCTGGCCGGCGTAGTAGTCGGTCTCGCGCAGCGCGACGTGCTTGAGCACCGGGTTGCCGGCGATGAAATCGCGGCAGGCCGCGTACGCCTCGGGCGACTCCAGCGCCCCCACCATCGAGCTGTAGGCCGTCAGGCTGAACGCCGCCATGACGACCTCGACGTCGCCCCAGGCTTCCGACTCCACGGCGCTGCCGCCGGACTCGACCACGCCCGTCACGGTCCACGTCGTGTCGGCCAGCGTCACGGTCGCGCCGACCTCCAGGCCGACGAACTGGTCGCGCGCGCCGCGGCCGACGACGACTTCGCGCAGGCCGGGCGTGAACCAGCGGCCGGCGACCAGGCGCACTTCGGGACGCACGGCCTGCGCCTGCGGGCCGACGCCGCGCACCACGATGTTGCCGTCGGCGCCTCCTTTCTTCATCGGCAGCCCGGAGACGGCGTAGCGCTCGAGCGAGGCCATAGGCACACCGTCGGGTAGCCGGCGCAGGCCCGGCGCGCCGAGCAGCACGGCAGCCTGGTCGCGCGCGATGCTGCTGCTGCCCTCGAAGTTCTCGCCGCTGCCGATCACCACGACGCGGTCCGCGCGGCCGCTGCTGGCATAGGTTTTCTGGAAGCCCTCGGCCATCGCCAGCATCGCGACCATCACGCCCGAGACGCCGGTCATGCACGCGACGACCACCGCGGCGGCGCCCCAGCGCGCGGGCAGCGAGCGCAGGTTCAGCGCGGTGATCGCCAGGATGCGCGCGATCACCTCAGGCCCTCGCCAGCGCCGCGATCACGGTCAGCCGCGCCGACTGCCAGGCCGGGATCGCGGCCGCCAGCACGCCGAGCCCGAGCGCCAGCCCCATGCCGGCGAGCACGATCGACGCCTCGAGCCGCAGGAACGGCAGCACCGCCGCCACCGCCGCGGCCAGCGGCTTGAGCACCGCCCAGGCCAGCGCCAGCCCGGCGGCGCCTGCCGACACGCACAGCAGCAGCGATTCGACCGCCACCAGCGCGGCGACGGTGGCGTCGGTGAAGCCGAGCGTCTTGAGCACGGCCAGTTCGGGGATGCGGTCGCGGAACGCCCGCATCATGGTGTTGCCGGCCACCACCAGCAGCGTGAAGAACACCGCCGCCAGGATCGAGGTGACGATCAGCCCGACGTCGCCGACCTGGGCCAGCTGCGTGCGCTGCTGCTCGGCCTCGGTCTGCGTGCGCGTCGGGTGACTGGAATTGCGGAACAGCGCGTCGATCTGCCTGCTGATCTCCGGCGCGCGCGCCGGCTCGGCGATCTTGACGATGTACAGGTCGACCACGTCGCGCCGGGCCCGCGCCTCGTTGACGTAGTCGTAGCGCACGAACGAGCGCAGCGTGGTGACCTTGCCGAGCAGCTCCTCGTTGAAGTCGAAGATGCCGACCACGTCGAACTCCCAGCCCTGGCCGCCGTCGCGGCGCTGCACGTACTCCGAGGTGACCGCGACGTGGTCGCCGACCTTCCAGCCGAGCTTGGCCGCCATCAGCCGGCCGGCGAGCAGGCCGGTGCGCGTCTCCTCGAAGGCCTTCAGGTACTCCGGCGTCGTCACGAAGCGCGCGTCGGTGAAGATCGTGGGGTTGGTGGCGACGGCGAGGCCGGTGTCCTCGCGGAAGTTCGCGTACGACATCGGGAACAGCACGCCCGGGGTGACGACCCTGACGCCGTCCACCGCCGCGATCTGGTTCATGAAGGCGTAGGGCAGGCCGCGGTCGAGGCGGCCGTAGCGGTCGATGGTCAGCAGGTTGTCGGCGGCGGCGAGCCGCGCGCCGAGGTGGAACACGGCGTTGAACGCCTGCAGCATGCCGAACAGCATGAAGGCCGCGGCGATCGAGGCGAAGGTCAGCAGCGTGCGCGTGGGCCGCCGCCACAGCATGGCCCAGACCAGCGGCAGGAACCGCACGGGGCTCAGTCCTCGCGGACGTAACGCGCCGCGCCGACGTAGCGGTCGCGCCAGTGTCTGGCGGTGATCTTGATCACCTCGACTTCGCCGTCGCGCACCGGCGCGTGCACGGCCTCGCCGTCGCCGATGAACATCACGACGTGCAGGTCGCCGGCCTTGCGATCGCCGAAGTGGTAGAAGAGCAGGTCGCCCGGCCGCGCGTCGGCGAACTTGATCGCCCTGCCGGCCTTGCGTTGCGCGGCGGCCGAGCGCGGCAGCTTGATGCCGGCGTGCTGGTAGCTGTAAAAAACCAGCCCGCTGCAGTCGAAGCCGTCGTCCGGATCGGCGCCGCCGTACTTGTAGTCCTCGCCGACCTGGTCGAGCGCGGTTTCGACGATCTCCTCACGCTGCTCGTCGGCCTTCGACTGGAGCAGGCCGCACCCGGCCAGCAGCAGAAATAGGGGACAGACCACCATTTTTGTGAGGCGTTTGATCGTCATGTCGCAGTGGCGGAAATGGTGGTCTGTCCCCGATTTCGGCTCAGGCGACCGGCGGCGCCGTCTTCTGCATCGACGGCCGTTGCGCGAACACGGTGTACCAGTTGGCCAGCGCGTCGCGCTCCTTGCGCCACTCGAGGTAGGGCAGGCGGAAGTCGAGGTAACCGAGCGCGACACCGCAGGTGATTTCGCAGGTGCCCGGAGTCTGCAGCGCCAACAGCCCGGCGTCGCGGTTGAGCTGATCCAGCGAGCGGCGGATCGCCGCGGTCTGGCGATCCAGGAACGGGATGAAGTGGATGCTCTCGGGGCGCCGCTTCTCCATGACGATGCCGACCGCGGCGTCGATCACGCCGTCCGCCAGCTGCGTGCGCCGCAGCACCTCCCAGCGCTTGGCTCCGCGTGACAGCGTCGCCAGCCCGGGCTTGCGATGCGTCAGGTAGTCGAGGATCAGCTGGCTGTCGAGCAGGGCCTCGTTCTTGTCGGTGACCAGCGTCGGGACCTTGGACAGCGGGTTCGCCGCCAGCATCTCGGGCGGCGGATTGAACGGGTCGGCGACGATCTCCTCGACCTGGTCGGCAAGGCCCAGCTCGTCGATCGCGATGCGGACCTTGCGCGAGTAGGGCGAGGTCTTGCTTACGTAGAGCTTCATCGGCATGGCCGAACTGTAACCGAATCGCGCCCGCTCCTGATCGCTCCGCCGCACCCGCTGGAGGCACCGAGCGATCAGGGTCGAGCCCGGTGTGCCCGTCTCGCTACATGGCTCGCTCGATGCCCGCGCTGCTCGCTTCGCCAAGTCTTCGCTCGCTGACGCGCGGGCACCCCTCGGCCTGCGGCCTCGGGGCTCCGTCTCGCTGCGCCTTTACTTACGCGATCCGGGCACGCCGGGCCCGACGCCGATTCGTCAGTGGCTCTCGCTGGAGCGACCTGATTATCAGGAGCGGGGTCGTGGGTTTGGCGGAGCGAACTAGAGCGCAGCCGAGCGGAGCCCGAGCGAAGCGAGGGTCGCCGCGCCATGGCGAGCCGAGACTTGGCGAGGCGAGTTAGCGCGGCGACGAGGCGAGCCATTCGCGGAGACAAGCCCACGACCCGCTCCTTCGAGCGGCAAGCTCGCGGAGTCAGGCCTTCAGCGCGTCGAGGTACTTCTCGGCGTCGAGCGCGGCCATGCAGCCGGTGCCCGCGCTGGTCACGGCCTGGCGGTAGACGTGGTCCATGACGTCGCCGGCCGCAAACACTCCGGGCACGCTGGTCGCCGTCGAGCCGCCCTCGCTGCCGCCGCGCACCTTGATATAGCCGCCGGCCATGTCGAGCTGGCCCTCGAAGATCTTCGTGTTCGGCTCGTGGCCGATCGCGATGAACACGCCTTTCACGTCGAGCTGGCGCGTGCCGCTGGCGCCGTTGACGCCCCTGATGCGCAGGCCGGTGACGCCGGAGGCGTCGCCGAGCACCTCGTCGAGCGTATGGTTCCAGATGATCTCGACCTTGCCCTCGGCCACGCGCTTGTTCAGCTTGTCGTGCAGGATCTTCTCGCCGCGAAACTTGTCGCGGCGATGCACGACGTGGACCTTGGTGGCGATGTTGGCGAGGTACAGCGCTTCCTCGACCGCGGTGTTGCCGCCGCCGACCACGGCGACGTCCTGACCCTTGTAGAAGAAGCCGTCGCAGGTGGCGCAGGCCGACACGCCCTTGCCCTTGAACGCATCCTCGGACGGGATACCCAGGTACTTGGCCGAGGCGCCGGTCGTGATGATCAGCGCATCGCAGGTGTAGCTGGCCTGGTCGCCTTTCAGCGTGAACGGGCGCTTCTTCAAGTCGACCGTGTTGATGTGGTCGAACACGACCTTCGTGTCGAAGCGCTCGGCGTGCTTCTGCATGCGCTCCATCAGCGCCGGCCCGAGCAGGCCTTCGACGTCGCCCGGCCAGTTGTCGACCTCGGTCGTCGTCATCAGCTGGCCGCCCTGCTGCAGGCCGGTGATCAGCACCGGCTTGAGGTTGGCGCGCGCGGCGTAGACCGCGGCCGAGTAACCTGCCGGCCCGGAGCCGAGGATGATCAGCGGGTGGTGCTGCATGGAGCCGCTACCTTAATCGAAGGGGCCGCATGTTAGGGTCGGCGGCACGATTGATCAAGGCAAAGTAACTTATTCCGTCGATAGACCCGATCTATACTGCTAAAGTCGACCGTGGGGTCGCGTTGCGCGCGGTCTAAAATGGGTTTCCATGTCTGAACAAAAGTCACTGCTCGGCCGCGTGTTCGGCTGGATCGGCGGCCTGATCACGGTCGTCTACCGGCTGATCGTCATCGCGGTGTTCCTGGTCTGTGCCGTCGCCATCTGGCTGGTGGTCCAGGGCGGCCCGGTGCCGAGCGTGGAGAGCAACGTCGCGCTGGTGATCTACCCGTCCGGCGAGCTGGTCGACGCCCGCGAGCAGGATCCGGCGCAGCGCTTCTTCGAGGAGCTGTCCGGCGACCCGCCGTCGCAGACGCCGGTGCGCGACCTGACCGAGGCGCTGGAGAAGGGCGCGGAGGATCCGCGCATCTCGACCGCGGTGCTCAAGCTCGACCAGATGTGGGGCGCCGGGTTCGCCCAGGCGCAGGAGATCGCCGCGGCGGTGAAGAAGTTCCGCGCCGCCGGCAAGACGGTCTACGCCTATGGTCCCTATTACGACCAGGCCAGCTACCTGATCGCGGCGCAAGCCGACACCGTCACGCTCGACCCGATGGGCATGGTGCTGATCGAAGGCGTGGACGTCTACCAGAACTATTTCAAGGAAGGCCTCGACAAGCTGGGCGTCAACGTGCACGTGTTCCGCGTCGGCGAGTACAAGTCGGCGGTCGAGCCGTTCGAGCGCAACGACATGTCGGCGGAGGCCAAGGAAGCCAACCTCGAGTGGCTCGGCGACCTGTGGCAGACCTACCGGCGCGAGGCCGGCGCGGGCCGCAGCCTGCCGGACACGGCGGTGCAGAACTACGTCGAGACGATGGCGAGCGCCCTCAAGCAGAACGGCGGCAACGCCGCCGAGCTGGCGAAGGCGGCCGAGCTGATCGACCAGATCGAGACCCAGCAGCAGTTCCGCGCACGCGTGGCGGAGAAGGTCGGCTGGGACGAGGACCGCGGCACGTTCCGGCAGGTGCACCACCGCCAGTACCTCACGGTGCTGGAGCACGAGCGCAAGCTCGTGTCGTCGGACGCCGACAAGGTCGTCGAGCTGGTCGTGGTGCAGGGCGAGATTGTCGACGGCGACAGCGAGCCGGGGTATGCCGGCGCCGACACCGTCGCGCGCCAGCTGGCCGACGCGCGCCTCGACGACGACGTCGAGGCGGTCGTGCTGCGGATCGATTCTCCCGGCGGCAGCGTGTTCGCCTCCGAGCGCATCCGGCGCGAGGTCAAGGCGCTGCAGGCCGCCAGCAAGCCGGTGGTGGTGTCGATGGGCAATGTCGCCGCGTCCGGTGGCTACTGGATCGCGATGGACGCCGACGAGATCTGGGCGCACGACACGACGATCACCGGCTCGATCGGCATCTTCGCGCTGCTGCCGACGTTCGAGAAGCCGCTCGCCAAGCTGGGCATCCATACCGACGGCGTCGGCACGACGCCGCTGGCCGGCGCGTTCCGCGCCGACCGGCCGCTGACGGCCGAGGTGTCGACGGTGATCCAGACGCAGCTCGAGCAGGGCTACAAGCTGTTCACCGAGGGCGTCGCGACGGCGCGCGAGCTGCCGATCGCCAAGGTGCAGGAGATCGCGCGCGGCCGCGTCTGGAGCGGCGCCGATGCGCTGTCGCTCGGACTGGTCGACCAGGTCGGCAATCTCGACGACGCGGTCGCGGCCGCGGTGCGGCTGGCCGGCCTCGAGCCGGACGCCTACCGCCTGCGCGAGGCGGTCGAGGAGCAGCGGCTGCCGCTGCTGCGCGTGCTGGAGCTGGTCGGCACCTCGCGGCTGCGGTCGGTGGCGCGCGCCTGGCTGCCCGAGGCCGCGCTGAAGCCGGTCGAGCAGGTGGCGAACCGGCTGCGCTGGCTGTCCGACCCGCGCGGCTTGTACGCGCACTGTTTCTGCACGCCGACGCTCGGGCATTCCTCTTCCCCGTAAATGGGCGTCCTCCGGGTCGAGGGCGCGCGTCTCTACTACCAGGTTGCGGGGTCCGGCCCGCCGCTGGTGCTGCTGCACGGGCTCGGCGCCAGCGGAGCGGACTGGGAATACCAGGTCCCCGCGTTGTCGAAGCACTTCCATGTCGTCGTGCCGGATTTCCGCGGCCACGGCGCCAGCGCGCGCGCCGGCGAGTTCAGCGTCGAGCAGTTCGCGGCGGACACCTGGCAGCTGCTGGATCGCCTGCGGATCCAGTCACCGATGCTGCTCGGCCACTCGATGGGCGGGGCGGTCGCGATGCAGATGGCCCTCGACCGCCCCGGCCAGGTGCCGCGCCTGGTGCTGACCAACACGCTGCCGAGTTTCCGCACCGACACCGTCACCAAGCGCTTCATGCTGTGGACGCGCCTGATGCTGATGAGCCTGCTCGGGCCGCGCCGGGTGTCCGAGATCATGACGCGCCGGACTTATCCGCGGGCCGACCAGGCGGCGCTGCGCGCGAAAGTGGCCAAGCGCAACGCACGCAACGACCGCAACGTCTACCTCGCCACGATCCGCGCGCTGACGCGCTGGTCGGTCGAGGACCGCGTGGCGCAGCTGGCGATGCCGGTGCTGGTGATGGCGGCGGAACACGACTACGTGCGGCGCACCGACGTGGAGCGCTTCGTCAGCACGCTGCCGAACGGCTGGCTGCGCCAGTTCCCGGGCGCGCGCCACGGCTTGCCGCTGGAGCTGCCGGACGAGTTCAACCGCGCGGTGCTGGAGTTCGTCGGCAGCGTTCCAGCTGCAGCGCACGGTTCGTGAACACGAAATCCACGCCGCGCGCCGCCTCGCGATAGAGCAAGGCGGGCGAAGTCGGAAAGCCCGAGCCGACCAGCTGCCCGGCCGCGTGGTGGGCGCGGATGTGGCGCGCGCGCAGCGCCGTGTAGTGGCAGGCGAAGCCGCCGCGACCTGACGCCAGCGCCTCGGCGCTGATGGCGCCGGAGTTCAGCCGCGCGATGCCGAGCGTGCGCGCGGCGGGCAGGGCCGGCAGCTGCGCCAGCATTGCCGGCGCCAGGGTCATCACGTGGCAGCGCATCGACTCCAGCGCGGGCGCCAGCGCCTCCGCGAGGCGGCGGTTCTGCAGCCCGGGGTCCGGATAGGGCTCGGATTTCAGTTCGACCATCAGGTGGAACTCGCCGCTGTAGCGGCGCACCAGCTCGTGCAGCGTCGGAACCTGCGGGAAGCGCGCCAGCGCCTCGGCCAGCGTCAGGTCGGCGAGCCGCGCGCGATGGCCATACAGGCGCATGAAATCCGCGTCGTGGAACACCACCGGCACGAGGTCGCGGGTCCAGCGCACGTCGAACTCCAGGCCGAACACGCCGGAGCCGCGCAGCGGATCGAACGCCGCGTAGGTGTTCTCGAGAATCCCGGGTGCTTCGCGCTGGCCGCGGTGCGAGACGATGCGCACCGCCGCGAGCTGCGCCGCCGTCGGCCGGTACGGCCGCAGCGCGTAGAGCGCGTCGACAGTTCGCAAGAAAGCCCGATCGAGCCAGAGCGGCATGGCGCCGGCCTCAGGCGTACTTGTCCGCCGTGTCGCCGCTCAGGCGCATCGAGTAGTCGACCGCCTGCAGGTGCTTGGTGATGCCGCCGATCGAGATGCGGTCGATGCCGGTTTCGGCGATGTCACGCACGTTGTTCAGGGTCACGCCACCGGAGGCTTCGAGCACGGTGCGGATTGTGTTCAGGCGCCGGTAGTCGCGCGCCATCGCCACCGCCTTGCTCAGCAGGTGTGTCGGGAAGTCGTCGAGAAGCAGCAGGTCGACGTTCGCCTCGAGCCCGGACTGGACTTCGGCGAGATCCTCGGCTTCCATCATCAGCGGCACGCCGGCGTTCAGCGCGCGCGCCCGCTCGATCGCGGCGCGGGCGCCGCCGGCGGCCGTGATGTGGTTCTCCTTGATCAGGATCGCGTCGTAAAGCCCGTAGCGGTGGTTGGCGCCGCCGCCGCAGGCGACCGCGTACTTCTGCGCGGTGCGCAGCCCGGGCAAGGTCTTGCGCGTGTCGACGATCTGCACCGGCGTGCCGCGCACGCGCTCGACGAAGCGGCGCGTCGCGCTGGCGGTGCCGGACAGCATCTGCAGGAAGTTCAGCGCGGTGCGCTCGCCGGTGAGGATCGCGCGCGCCGGGCCGGACACGACGGCGACGCGCTGGTCGACGCGCGTCGTGCTGGTCTCCTTGATCTCCCAGTTCACCTGCACGCGCGGATCCACCCGCTCGTAGACGCGCTGGAACCAGGGTTGGCCGCAGACCACCGCGACCTCGCGCGCGAACACCTCGGCCCGCGCGTGGGCGCGCTCGTCCACCAGGCGCGCCGTGACGTCGCCGCTGCCCACGTCCTCGGCCAGCGCGCGCTCGACGCAGGCGTCGAGGTCCGCGGGCAGCTTGGGCAGCGTGGTCAGCGTGGTGGTCGGCATCTTAGTGGTGCGTGCGGCGCCGGGCGCGGGCGCGTGCCGTGGCGCGGCGCGGCGACAGCAGGAACTCCAGCAGCGCTTTCTGCGCGTGCAGCCGGTTCTCGGCCTCCTGCCACACCGCGCTTTGCGGGCCGTCGATGACCTCGGCCGCCACTTCCTCGCCGCGGTGGGCCGGCAGGCAGTGCATGAACAGTGCGTCCTTCCTGGCGCGCCGCATCAGCGCGTTGTCGACCTGGAAGCCGGCGAAATCCCGCAGGCGGACGGCGTTGTCCTTCTCCTGGCCCATGCTGGTCCAGACGTCGGTCATCACCAGGTGCGCGCCGTCGGCCGCTTCGGACGGATCGCGCACCAGCCGGACGCGGTCGCCGGCCGCGGACAGCAAACCGGTCGCGGGCTCGTAGCCGGCCGGGCAGGCGATCGCCAGCCGGAAGTCGAACAGGCGCGCGGCCTCGATCAGCGAGTTGCAGACGTTGTTGCCGTCGCCGATCCACGCCACGGTGCGGCCGCGGATGTCGCCGCGCAGCTCCAGGTACGTGAGCATGTCGGCCAGCAGCTGGCAGGGATGGTGCAGCTCCGACAGGCCGTTGATCACCGGCACGCGCGAGTGGCGCGCGATCTCCTGCTGGTCGGCCTGCGAATCGTTGCGCACCATGATGCCGTCGCACATCGACGCCAGCACCCGCGCCGTGTCGGCCAGCGGCTCGCCGCGGCCGAGCTGGATGTCACGCGGCGACAGGAACAGGGCGTGACCGCCGAGCTGGTCCATCGCCACCTCGAACGAGACGCGGGTGCGCGTCGAACTCTTGGTGAACAGCATCGCCAGCGTGCGGCCGGCCAGCGGGCGCGCTGCGAGCGGACGGCGCTTCATCTGCTGCGCGCGCTGGACCAGCCCGCGCAGCTCGGTGGCGGTGAGATCGGAGAGCTTGAGGAAATGCCGCGTCGTCAAAACGGCAGGCCGTGCGCCGACGCGGCCATGAACAGGATCATCGGGATCGACAGCGCGGTGTTGGTGCGCGAGGCCAGGAAGGCGATCCGGCGCGCCCTGGCCTTCTCCTCGTCGGTGGCCGGCGTGAGCCCCAGGATCTTCTTCTGGTTCGGCCAGATCAGCACCCAGACGTTGAACAGCATGATCGTGCCGAGCCAGGCGCCGATGCCGATGGCGTTGTTGAACGGGCCGGCCTGGCCGGCGAGGCCGAGCGTGAACGCGCCCAGCAGCCAGCCCTTGTTGAGCAGGTACCAGGCGCCGGTCACCCAGGTGACGAGCGCGGACCAGCGGAACCACAGCAGCGCGCGCGGCGCGATGTACTTGGTGACGCCGGCGCCGCCGGGCCCGCCCTTGTCGGCCGCGGCCTCCGCGAGGCCGGGTGCCTGCACGAAATTGAAGTAGTAGAGCAGCCCGATCCAGGCGATGCCGGCAGCAATGTGCAGCCAGCGCAGCACCACGTCGAAGTTGAAGCCCTGCGGGCTGCCGAGCACAACGACCAGCACGAGCGCCAGCACCACGCCGGTGATCAGTGTTCCCGCGATCTTGTCCAGGGGATTCATCGTTCGCTCCAGGTCGAGGGTGCGGTGCAGCATACGGTATGCGCCGCGCCCTGTTCAACGCGCCGCGGCGGGCGCGTATACTCGCGCCCCGCGCCGATTGGCCGGCCCGCCGGAGGCTGCAGTGGACCCGCTGGAACGCATCAAGAAACAGGTCACCGACAACCCCGTCATCCTCTACATGAAGGGGACGCCCGACTTTCCGCAGTGCGGCTTTTCGGCGCGCACCGTGCAGGCGCTGAAGGCCTGCGGCGTGGAGTTCGCGTTCGTCAACATCTTCGAGGACCAGGAGGTCTACAAGGCGCTGCCGAAGTTCGCGAACTGGCCGACGTTCCCGCAGCTGTACGTGAAGGGCGAGTTGGTCGGCGGCTGCGACATCACGCTGGACCTGCACCAGTCCGGCGAGCTGCAGAAGATGCTCAAGGAAGCGGTCGCAGAGAAAGGCTGAGCGCGGGAGCGGCCCATGGCCGCGATTCTCTTTCTGGCCAAGGGCATCGCCATCGGCTTTGCCATCGCCGCGCCGGTCGGCCCGATCGGCGTGCTGTGCATCCGCCGTACGTTCGCCGAAGGGCGCGCCTCGGGCCTGGTGACCGGACTGGGCGCGGCCACCGCCGATGCGTTCTACGGCGCGGTCGCTGCCTTCGGGCTCACCGCGATCTCCTCGTTCCTGCTCGACTTCCAGCACTGGCTGAAGCTGGGCGGCGGCCTGTTCCTCTGCGTGCTCGGTGTAAAAACATTCCTCGCCAGGCCCGCCGCGGCCGGCGCGCGCATGCAGGGCAAGGGCCTGGCCCAGGCGTATGCGGCGACCGTGGTGCTGACGCTGACCAACCCGGCGACGATCCTGTCGTTCATCGCCGTGTTCGCCGGCGCGGGCCTCGGCCAGAAGTCCTACGGCAGCGCCGAGGCGGCAACCCTCGTCACCGGCGTATTCCTGGGCTCGGCGGCCTGGTGGCTGCTGCTGAGCGGTTTCGTCGACCGCTGGCGCCGCAAGCACCCCGAATTCGCCACGCTGGCGCCGAACGCTGTGGGTGGTGCGGTGGTGACCGGTGTGGCGCTGGGGCTCGCCGGCACCACGTTGCAGCGGGTCAACCGCGTGTCGGGCGTGCTGCTGTTCGGCTTCGGCCTGGTCGCGCTGGCCGGCCTACTCTAAAAAGGGGACGCACACCTTTGTTAAAGGTGTGCGTCCCCTTTACGCTTTACGCGGTTGCGTCCTCGAAGGGCGCAATCATCGACTCGGCGATCTTGCGCGATTTTTCCTCGCCCATCGTCAGTTCGACCAATTTCAGCGCGAAGGCGAGGGCGGTGCCCGGGCCCTGGCTGGTGATGCAGTGTCCGTCGACGACCACCGGCGCCTCGATGTAGCGCGGTAACTGGTCCTTGAAACTCGGGTAACAGGTAGCGCGCTTGCCTTCGAGCAGGTCGTTCTGCGCCAGCACCAGGGCCGGCGCGGCGCAGATCGCGGCGTACCAGCGGCGCGTCGAGCGGTTGGCCTTGATCATCTCGACCAGCGCGCGATTCTTGCCCAGCGCCGCGGCGCCGGCGCTGCCGCCGGGCACGGCGATCAGGTCGAAGGTTTCCTTCTTGATGTCGTTGATCGTCGTGTCGGCGATGATTTTCACGCCACGCGCGCAGGTGATGGTGGTCTCGCGCTCGACACTGGCGACGATGACTTCGGCCTGCGCGCGGCGCAGCACGTCGATGATCGTGACGGTTTCGATGTCTTCGACGCCGTTGGCGACGGGGACGAGGGCGCGCATGGTAGGAGGCCGGCTGGTGAAACGGGCGCTAGCTTAACCCAGCGCTAGGATAAAATGCTGTTCTCGCGTAAAACCTCATATAAGAATCAAGGAGTTAGCGTCCATGGCCGCCTATCGCCATATCAAGATTCCGTCCGCCGGCGAAAAAATCACCGTCAAGAACGGCAAATTGCAGGTGCCGGACCAACCGATCGTCGGCTACGTCGAGGGTGACGGCATCGGCCCCGACATCACCAAGGCCTGCTTGCGCATCTGGGATGCGGCGGTCAAGAAGGCCTACGGCGGCAAGCGCAAGATCCACTGGTGCGAGACCTACCTCGGTGAGAAGGCCGCGGGCCTGTACGACGGCAACTACTGCCCGGACGAGACGCTGAAGGCCCTGCAGGACCTGGTGGTCTCGATCAAGGGTCCGCTGACCACGCCGGTCGGCGGCGGTTTCCGCTCGCTGAACGTCGCGCTGCGCCAGGACCTCGACCTGTACGCCTGCGTGCGTCCGGTCAAGCACTACGCCGGCGTGCCGAGTCCGCTCAAGCAGCCGGGCAAGGTCGACGTGGTGATCTTCCGCGAAAACACCGAGGACGTTTACGCCGGCATCGAGTACAAGGCCGGCACGCCGGAGAACGAGAAGGTCGTGAATTTCCTGCGCAACGAGATGAAGGCCAAGTTCTTCGACGGTTCCGGAATCGGCATCAAGCCGATGTCGGCCTTTGGCACCAAGCGCCTGGTCAAGAAGGCCATCCAGTACGCCATCGACAACGGCCGCGAATCGGTGACGCTGGTGCACAAGGGCAACATCATGAAGTTCACCGAAGGCGCCTTCCGTAACTGGGGCTACGAGGTCGCCCGCGAGGAATTCGGCAATGTGACCATTACCGAGGAGCAGCTCTACGCCGAGTACAAGCGCAAGCAGCCGGAAGGCAAGATCGTCATCAAGGACCGCATCGCCGACATCATGTTCCAGATGATGCTGCTGCG
>JBOICR010000092.1:0-12581 GCA_050740195.1 Nevskiaceae bacterium
GGCGGTGGCGGCGCGGCGCGCGGCGGCGCCGGGGCGACCGTGCCGAAGCCCTTGGGTTTCATCATCACGGTGCGCTCGCCGTCGTCTTCCTCCACCGGGCGCTGCAGCGTGATGCGGAATTCGCCGACGTCGACCTTGCTGGACTCGTCGATGCGGGTCGGGCCCTTGATCGAGGCGCCGTTGACCTGGGTGCCGTTGGCGCTGCCCTCATCGACGATCACCGGCATGCCGTTGATCAGGTCGAGGCGCGCGTGTTTGCGCGAGGCGGTCTTGTTCGGCAGGACGATGCTGCGGCCCTGGTCGCGGCCGATGGTCAGCGACCCCTGCGCCCAGGGAAATTCCCCGATGACCTTACCCTTCTGGTCGGTGACGATTACCGTCCACATTAGTGCGCAAGCGCCCCCGGCGCCGTCACGGCTCAGGGAAGTAAGTCTAGACGAACCGACCCCGCCGGGTCAGCCGACGTGGAGCCCGCACTCCCGGCGGTCCTCGACCTTGGTCGGATCGAAATAGTCGAAATTGTTTGGCAGGTGGTGGCGTTTGAGGTACTCGTGCATCTGCCGGGTGTTCCAGTGCAGCACCGGCGCCACCCGGATGATGCCGTCGCGCGCCAGGCTGACCGGCTCCATGCGGGCGCGCGCCGCTGTCTCCTCGCCGCGGATACCGGTGATCCACACCGCGCCGCCCAACTCGCGCACCGCGCGATCGAACGGCTCGAGCTTCACTTCCTCGGTGAACGCCGCGTGGCCCGGCGAGCCGACCTCCGGCAGCGGCCCATCGGCCGCCTCGCGATGGGCCCGCGAGCGTCGCGGCCGCACGATGTACAGGTTCAGCTTGAGCTGCGCCGTCACTTCGTCGACGTAGCGGTACATCGCCGCGGTGCCATAGCCCGAGTCGATCCAGATCACCGGGATCTGCGGCTGCACGCGGCTGGCCATGTGCAGCGTGACCGCGGAAAACGGGCCGAAGCTGCTCGAGCAGAACGCGCGCACGCCCAGGCCGAGCGCCCAGGCCGTCAGCGCCTCGGGATCGCGGCCGAGCTCGGCGTTGGCCTTGTTGAGGTCCGGTGTCGTCATCGGGCGGCCATTCTAGCCGCCGCGTCGCGGCGCACCGGCACGGTTGCGCTTCGGTCTAACGATAGGTTCGCGCGCGGCCTTGACGCGGCGGGGGTCCCGCCCTAGCCTCCGTCGCCCGCTTTTCCCGCAGGAGCTTTTCGCACATGAGCCAGGACCGCGCCGCGGCCTCCCGCAACCTCGTCTGGCATGCCCACAAGGTTACCCGCGAGGAGCGCGCCGCCCAGAAGAAGCAGAAGCCCTGCATCGTCTGGCTCACCGGCCTGTCCGGCTCCGGCAAGTCCACCATTGCCAACGCGCTCGAGGGCGAGCTGCTCGACTCCGGCCACCACAGCTACCTGCTGGACGGCGACAACATCCGCATGGGACTGAACAAGAACCTCGGCTTCTCCGACGCCGACCGCACCGAGAACATCCGCCGCATCGGCGAAGTATCCAGGCTGTTCGTCGACGCCGGCCTGATCGCGATCACCGCATTCATCTCGCCGTTCCGCGCGGACCGCGACCTGGTGCGCGCGCTGGTCCAGCCGGGTGAGTTCTTCGAGGTGTACGTCAAGGCACCGCTCGAGGTCTGCGAGCAACGCGACCCCAAGGGCCTGTACAAGAAGGCCCGCGCCGGCGCGATCAAGCAATTCACCGGCATCGACTCGCCCTACGAGGAGCCGCTGCAGCCCGAGCTGGTGATCGACACCGCCGGGCACAGCCTCGAGCAGAGCACCCGGTTGTTGCTCGACGCGCTGAAGCAGGCCGGCCGCCTGGGCTGACCCTGGGCCGAAGTTGACCGGCGAATTCCACGCGCTGACCGCCTGCTGGCAATCCGCCGCCGGCGGCGGCCCGACGCTGCGTGGACGCGCGACCGGGGGCGACGGGCCCACGCTGCACTTCCTGTCCGGCAACGGCTTCTGCGGCGGGGTCTACTGGCCGTTCCTGAAGCGCTTCCTGCCGCGGTACGGACTCTTCACGCACGACATCGAAGGCCACGGCGATTCCGACGCGCCGGAGCACTTTTCCGGCGTCGGCGCGATCGCCCGGCGCATCCCGGCCGTCATGCAGGAGCAGGGCCTCCTCGGCGGCCGGCCCCTGATAGGCATCGGTCACAGCTTCGGGGCGGCCATGACGCTGAAGGTCGCTGCCGACAACCCCGGCCTGTTCAAGGCGCTGGTGATGCTCGACCCGATCGTGTTCCCGAACCCGGTCTGGCTGGGCATGCGCCTGATGGTCCTGCTGGGCCTGCACCCGATGAAGCGGGCCGCGCTGCGCCGCCGTCGCGAGTGGCCCTCACGCGAGGAGGTCATCGCCCGCCTGCGCGGCCGCGGCATCTACCGGGGGTGGACCGAGGAGGCGCTGGCCTGCTTCGCCGACTACGCGACCCGCGATGCCGGCGGCAAGCGCGTCCTGAGCTGCCCGCCGGAGCTGGAAGCCGAGATCTACGAGCGCCCGGTCTACCCCTGGCCCTCGTTCCGGACCGTCAACGTACCCGTCCTGTTCCTGCACGGGGCGGGCAGCTACGACTTCTTCCCGCCGGCCAGCCGCCTGGCGCGCCGGCACAACCCCGCGGTCGAGGTGGCCATGGCGCCGGGGCACCACTGCTTCATGCTGGAGGACCCGGCTGCCGCACATGCCGCGGTCGCGGCCTTCCTGGGCCGCCACGACCTGTAGTCACGCTCCTACAATGGGTGCCCCGGCGGGCCCCCAAACCGCGACCCTTTAGCGTTTTCAGACATCTACGGAACATGGCCAGCGCCTTCGACGTGCCCGTGGCGGACGAGGTTCTGGCGGGAGCCCGCCAGGGCGACCGCGCCGCGCAGGGCCGCCTGTACAAGGATTTCGAGCACGCCGTGTTCAGCCTCGCGCGCCGGATGGTCGGCGACCCCGACGCCGCACGCGACGTGACGCAGGACGCGTTCATGAAGGCGTTCGGGCGGCTGCACCAGTACCGCGCGGAGGCGCCGTTCGGGCTGTGGCTGCGGTCGATCGCGGCGTCGGAATCGCTGATGCACCTGCGCCGCGGCCGGTACTTCATGAGCCTGTTCACGACCGACGAGATGGTCATGCAGTCGGTCGGGTGCGAGGACGTGTCGGACGTCGACCTCGAGCGGGCGCTGGGGCTGCTGCCCAGCCTGCCGCGGTCGGTGCTCTGGCTGTACCACGTGGAGGGCTACACCCACGCCGAGATCGCGGCGATGTGTGGCAAGACGGTGAGCTTCTCCAAGTCGCAGCTGTCGCGAGCGCACCAGAAATTGAGAACCCTGCTGGGCGGGGAGCCGCATTCAGCCCAAGGATTGATGAAAGGTAACGAGCCATGTTTAGCCGAATTAGTGAAAACCGTTTGAACCCGGGTTCGCTCCCCGAGCGGCTGCGGGCCCTCCCCGCGTTCGCGCCGCCGCCGGGTGGCTGGACGCGTTTGAACGCGCGCCTGACGGCGCGCCGCCGCCGCTTCGCGGTGGCGGGCGGCGGATTCGCGCTGGCCGCGTCGGTGCTGGTCGGCATCGGCCTGGTCGGCTTGCGTCCCGAAACCACGCCCCCGCCAGCGGACCGCCCCGCCGTCGTCGCGACCGCCCCGGCTGCCGCCCGCGTCTCCCCCGCCGTCCAGCAGCTGATCTCGCGCTCGCAGGCTCTCGAGCGCGAGCTGTCGGCGGCGCGCCCGCAGGTGGCGGTGTGGAACACCAGCCGCGACACGCGCGCGGCGCTGCTCGAGCAGGAGCTGCGCCGGGTCGACGCCCAGATCAATTTCGCCGACTCCGAATCCGCCGAGCAGCTGTGGCGCTACCGCGTGAAGCTGATGAACGCGCTGGTCGAGCTGCACGAACCCGAAGCACCCGCCTTGCAGTACGCGTCATATCAGTACTGAGGAATTCATGAGATACGAGCAGATTGGAGCGGCGCTGCTGGCCGCATTCGCACTCACCGTGGCGGCGCTGCCGGCGTCGGCCGGCCCCGAAGAGGACCAGCAGCAGGCCCGCAAGGACCTCGATCGGGCCCGGCAGGAGGTCGAGAAGGCCCGTGCCGAGCTGCAGAAGGCCACGCGCGAACTGGCCCGCAGCATGGCCAAGGTCGAGCGCGACAACCCGAAGGTGCAGTACTTCGAGTACATGACGGACCCCAAGCGCGCCATGCTCGGCGTGCTGATCCCGGATGACTTCGAGGACGGCGAGATGCGCGGCGTGCGGTTGCAGGCGGTCACGCCCGGCAGCGGCGCCGAGAAGGGCGGCCTCAAGGCCGGCGACCTGCTGACCGCGATCAGTGGCAGCTCGCTCGCGGCGGAAGGCAAGAAAGTGTCGCCGCAGAAGAAGATGAAAGACGTCATGCGCAAGCTCAAGGCCGGCGACGAAGTGAAAGTCGAGTACGAGCGTGACGGCCGCAGCCGCAGCACGACGGTCGTGACCCAGTCGCCGGAGCCTCTGGTGATGGTGCCGCCGATGCCGCTGCTGGAGGACTGGCTGCACGACGAAGACTTCTACAAGGTGCCGATGTCCGACATTCCCTGGCTGCAGTTCCGCGGCCCGGCGATCCGCGGGCTCGAGCTGGCCAAGCTCGACGAGGACCTCGGCAGCTACTTCAAGACCGCCAACGGCGTGCTGGTGATCAAGGCGCCGAAGGACGGCGCGCTGGGGCTCAAGAGCGGCGACGTGATCCAGAAGATCGACGGAGCCAGCGTGTCCGAGCCGGTCACCGTACTCGACAAGCTGCGCTCGCGCACCGAGGAGCAGTCGGTGAAGCTCGAGATCGTGCGCCAGGGCAGCAGGATGGACCTGCAGGGCACGATCCCGGTCGCCGGAGTCATGCCCAAGCGCGTGAAGCCGGTGCCACCCGTTCCGCCGGTGCCGCCCGTTCCGCCGGCGCGCCGCCCGAACGACGGCCACGACGACGAAGACGGCTCCACCTGAGGCCCGGAGAGCCGCCTAGCCGCGGGCGATCGCCCGGTAGCCGATGTCCTTGCGGTACTGCATGCCCTCCCAGCGAATCTTCGCCACGCCCTCGTAGGCGCGCTTCTGCGCCGCCGCCACGTCCTGGCCGAGCGCGCAGACGCACAGCACGCGCCCGCCGGTCGTGACCACGCCGGCGCCGTCCACTGCCGTGCCGGCGTGAAACACCTTGAGGTCCGCGCCGCTCGCGGTGTCGAGGCCGACGATGACGTCGCGCTTGCGGTAGCTGCCCGGGTAGCCCTGCGCGGCCATCACCACGCCCAGCGCCGGGCGTGATTCCCATTCGGCGCGAGCGGCGTCCAGCCTGCGGTCGAGCGCGGCGTCGAACAGGTCCACGATGTCCGACTTCAGCCGCATCATCAGCGGCTGGGTCTCAGGGTCGCCCAGGCGGCAGTTGAACTCGAGCACGCGCGGCGCGCCCTTGCCGTCGATCATCAGGCCGGCGTACAGGAACCCGGTGTAGTCCACGCCATCCTGCTTCAGGCCCTCGAGCGTCGGCCGGATCACTTCGCGCATCACGCGCTCGCGCACGACCGGTGTCACGACCGGCGCCGGCGAATAGGCGCCCATGCCGCCGGTGTTGGGGCCGGTGTCGCCGTCGCCGATCCGCTTGTGGTCCTGCGAGGTCGCCATTTCCAGCGCATGGCCGTTCGCCGCCATGATGATGAAGCTCGCCTCCTCGCCATCGAGGAAGTCCTCGACCACGACGCGGCTGCCGGCCGCGCCGAGTCCCAGCTTTCCAGACGTGCCGCCGGACAGCATGTCGCGCGCGGCCGCCTTCGCCTCGTCCACGGACGTGGCGACCACCACGCCCTTGCCCGCGGCCAGGCCGTCGGCCTTGATCACGATCGGCGCGCCACGCGCGTCAATGTCCGCGATCGCCGACCCGACTTCGGTGTGGACTTTGTAGGTCGCGGTCGGGATGCGGTGCCGCGCGAGGAAGTCCTTGGCAAAAGCCTTCGACGCCTCGAGCTGCGCCGCGCGCCGGGTCGGGCCGAAGCAACGCAGCCCGGCCGCGGCGAATGCATCGACGATGCCGCCAGCCAGCGGGCCCTCGGGGCCCACCACGGTCAGCCCGACGCCCTCGTCCTGCGCGAGCTTGAGCAGCGCCGCGACGTCCTCGGCGGCGATCGCGACGTTGCGGCAACGCGGCTCGGTGGCGGTGCCGGCATTGCCCGGCGCGACCAGCACGCCGGTGACGCGCTTCGACTGCGCGATCTTCCAGGCCAGCGCGTGCTCGCGCCCGCCGCCGCCGACGACCAGGACCTTCATGCCCTACCCCGTTTTGGAGCGCGCTAGGGTACGCGAGTCCTCAAGCCGCCGTCTGCACCTCGTTGGCCGCCGCGGGCCGGATCTGGCGCGGCGCCGGGGCCGGCACGACCCTGCCGCGCGACGCAAGCGCGACGATCCTGGACCGGTCCGGCGCCGCATGGATGATACGGAGGTGGCCGCGCGCGTCCTCGGACAGTGCCGTGCACGATTCGACCCAGTCGCCGCAGTTGTACGACATCACGCCATTGCGGATCTGGCGGACCTCGGCGTGGTGCGTGTGGCCGCAGACCACGCCGTTGAGCCCGCGCCGGCGGCACTGGTCGTACACGTGCTGGTCGAAGCCGGACAGGACCTGCACCACGCTCTTGACGCCGGTCTTGACGAACGCCGAGATCGAGAAGCCGCGCGCGATGCCGAAGCGGTCCTGCAGCTTGCCGAGCCGGTCGCTGAGCTTGAGCAGGGCCTCGTAGGCGAAGTCGCCGGCGAACGCCAGGCCCTGCATGTTCTGCATGACCGCGTCGAACTGGTCACCGTGGGTCACCAGGAGCTTGCGGCCGTCGGCCGTAGTGTGGATCAGTTCGTGCATCAGGCGCACGCCGCCGAGTCGCAGCCGGTTGCCGACGAACTGGCGCATGAAGGCGTCGTGGTTGCCGGTCAGGTAGTAGACCCTGGTGCCGCGCCGCGCCTTGGCCAGCACCGCCTTGATCACGCGGGTGTGGTCCGGGGTCCAGTAGAAGCGCGTCTTCAGCTTCCAGCCGTCGAAGATGTCGCCGACGAGATACAGCTGCTCGCAGTCGTTCTGTCGCAGGAACCGGACGAGTTGCTTCGCCTTGCAACCCGGCGAGCCGAGATGCAAGTCCGACAGCCAGAGCGTGCGGTGCCGGGTCACGGCGGTCTCGGTTCTCGTTCGCGGCAAGTCTGTCTCCCTCTCGATTGCTCCGCGTCTGGTCTGCAGCAAGCGACGTGCCAAGGGCTCGCAACGCTGTTTGCGTGGGCAGTCTTCGACGCTTCGGGAGGAGAATTGTTCCGCGCGCGCGTTGCGGAACGATTGAAAGCTCGTGAAATCTCTGCGCAGCCGCACCGTCGCGGTGCGCCCGGCGCGCAATCCGGGTGCGCGGCGCGCTACACGATCAGCTGCGTGCCCAGGCGTGGAACTTCTCGACCCAGGCCAGCAGCCCTTCGGGCTTGTGCGCCTTCTTCCAGTTGCCGGCCGCGTACTTGTTCATCTCGGCCAGCGTCGGGTAGATGTGGATCGTGCCGAGGATCTTGTTCAGGCCCAGGCCGTGGCGCATCGCCATCACGTACTCGGCGATGATGTCGCCGGCGTGCTCGCCCGCGATGGTCACGCCGAGGATCTTGTCCTTGCCGGGCACCGTCAGGATCTTCACGACGCCGTGGCCCTCCTCGTCGGCGATGGCGCGGTCGAGGTCGTCGAGGCCGTAGGTGGTGACCTCGTAGGGGATGTTCTTCTCCTTCGCCTCCAGCTCGTTCAGGCCCACGCGCGCGACCTCGGGCTCGGTGAACGTCGCCCACGGGACCACCGAGTAGTCGACCTTGAACTTGCCGCCGCTGAACCACAGCCCGGGGTGCAGCCATAGCAACTTGCCGAACAGCGCGTTGACCGCGCAATACCAGGCCATGTGCGCGGCGGTGTGGGTGAACTGGTACGGCCCGGCGACGTCGCCGCAGGCGTAGATGTTCGGCACCGTGGTCTGCAGGTACTCGTTGACCTTGATGGTCTTGCCGGCTTCGACGCCGACGTTCTCGAGTCCGTAGCCCTTCAGGCGCGCGGCGCGGCCGACCGCCACCAGGATCTGGTCGAACGGGATCTCCGATTCGACGCCGTCCTTCTCGACGACCAGGCGTTTTTCGTTGTCGACGAACTTCACCGCCTTGGCCTTGGTGTTGACGCGCACGTCGATGCCCTCGGCCTTGAAGCGCTCGAGCACCATCTGCGAGATCTCGACGTCCTCGCGCGGCAGGATGCGCGGCAGCATCTCGACCTGGGTGACGTGGCTGCCCAGGCGCGCGAACGCCTGCGTCAGCTCCGACCCGATCGGCCCGCCGCCGAGCACGACCAGGCGCTTGGGCTGCTCGCGGATGCCCCATACCGTGTCCGAAGTCAGGTAGCCGGCCTCCTTGAGGCCCGGGATCGGCGGCACGAACGGCGCAGCGCCGGTGGCGATCACGATGTTCGGCGCGGTGAGCTTCTGGCCGTTGACCTCGACGGTCCACGGATCGATCAGCGTGGCGTGGCCCTTGATGCACTCGACGCCAAGTTCGGTGTAGCGCTCGACCGAGTCGTGAGGCTCGATCGCCTTGATCACGCGGTGCACGCGCTGCATCACCTCGGAGAAGTCGAACTCGGCGGCGGCGGCGCGCAAACCGAACTCGCGCGCGCGGCGCACGTGGTCGAGCAGCTTGGCCGAGCGCAGGATCGCCTTCGACGGCACGCAGCCGGTGTTCAGGCAGTCGCCGCCCATCTCGCCTTTCTCGATCAGCGTGACTTTCGCCTTGACCGCGGCCGCGATGTAGGCGGTGACCAGGCCGGCGCTGCCGGCGCCGATCACGATCAGGTTACGGTCGAACGTGTCAGGACGGCCGCTTTGCGGCCGCGGCTTCGGACTTGTGGCGCCTTGCATTGATCTTCTCCACGACTTTCTTCGCGATCAGCGGGAACAGGCCGAGCAGCACGAATGCGGCGATCAGCGTCGGCGACAGGATGCTTTTGAGCGATTCGATCTTGCCGAGCTCGGTCCCGGCATAAACGTACACGATTGTGCCGGCGAGCATGCCGATCTGCGAAATCCCGTAAAAAGTCCAGGTGCGGATCGGCGTCAGGCCCATCACGAGATTGACGATGAAGAACGGGAAGACCGGGACCAGCCGCAACGTGAACAGGTAGAAGGCACCGTCGCGGCGCACGCCCTCGTTGATCGCCTTGAGCCGGTCGCCGTAGCGCGCCTGGATCGCGTCACGCAACAGGAAGCGCGAGGTCAGGAAGGCCAGCGTGGCGCCGATCGAAGACGCGAACGAGACCAGCAGGAGACCCCACAGCAACCCGAAGGCCGCGCCGCCGGCCAGTGTCAGGATCGCGGCACCCGGCAGCGACAGCGCGGTGACGGCGACGTAGGTGGCGAAGTAGACGGCCGATGCCAGCACCGGGTGGGCCTCGCGATACGCGTCGATCGCCGCCTTGCTCGCGCGCAGTTGCTCGAGCGACAGGAAGCGGCCGAGGTCGAAAACGAAGAACGCCGCGATCAGCGCGGCGATCGCGGTCAGGACGGCCCAGCGGGTGCGTGTCACCGCCGGCAAGGCGCGGTCAGTTGCGCCTCATCGAGTCGAAGAACGCCTCGTTCGTCTTCGACTGCTTCATGCGGTCGTACAGCAGCTCCATCGCCGCGAGCTCGTCCATCGAGTGCAGCAGCTTGCGCAGGATCCAGACCTTCTGCAGCGAGGTCGGCTCCAGCATCAGCTCTTCCTTGCGCGTGCCCGAGCGGTTGATGTTGATGGCCGGGAACACCCGCTTCTCGGCGATGCGGCGCTCGAGGTGGATTTCCATGTTGCCGGTGCCCTTGAACTCCTCGTAGATGACTTCGTCCATTTTCGAGCCGGTGTCGACCAGGGCGGTGGCGATGATCGTCAGCGAGCCGCCTTCCTCGATGTTGCGCGCGGCGCCGAAGAAGCGTTTCGGCTTCTGCAGCGCGTTGGCGTCGACGCCGCCGGTCAGCACCTTGCCGGAGCTGGGAGCCACGGTGTTGTAGGCGCGCGCGAGGCGCGTGATCGAGTCGAGCAGGATCACCACGTCGCGCTTGTGCTCGACCAGGCGCTTGGCCTTCTCGATCACCATCTCGGCGACCTGCACGTGCCGCGTGGCCGGCTCGTCGAACGTGCTGGCGATGACTTCGCCGCGCACGGTGCGCTGCATGTCGGTGACTTCCTCGGGCCGCTCGTCCACCAGCAGCACGATCAGGTACACGTCCGGGTAGTTCGCCATCAGCGACTGCGCGACGTTCTGCAGCATGATGGTCTTGCCGGCCTTGGGCGGCGAGATGATCAGGCCGCGCTGGCCTTTGCCGAAGGGCGCGATCAGGTCGATGATGCGCGCGGTGATGTCCTCGGTGGTGCCGTTGCCGCGCTCCATCTCGTAGCGTTCGTTCGGGAACAGCGGCGTCAGGTTCTCGAAGTTGACCTTCTTCTTGCTGGCCTCGGGCGGCTCGAAGTTGATCGTGTCGACCTTCAGCAGCGCGAAGTAGCGCTCGTTGTCCTTCGGTGAGCGCACGCGCCCGGCGATCGAATCACCGGTGCGCAGGGTGAAGCGCCGGATCTGCGAGGGCGAGATGTACACGTCGTCCGGCCCGGCCACATAGGAACTGTCGGGCGAACGCAGGAAGCCGTAGCCGTCCTGCAGGATCTCCAGCACGCCTTCACCGTAGATGTGCTCGCCGCGGCGCGCCGCGGCCTTCAGCATCTGGAAGACGATGTCCTGCTTCTTCGAGCGCGAGATGTTTTCGAGGCCCTGCTCCTGCGCCAGCCCGAGCAGCTCGGTCGCGGACTTGCGGCGCAACTCGGTGAGATTGAGGACTTTCGGCGGCGGCAGGGGCTGGCCGTCCGGACCGATCCGGGGCTCCTCGGCAACGATCTCCTCTTCATAGGCGTCGCTGCCGCCGGCGTTCGGGTCCGGACCGCCCTGCTGCGGGTAGTAGTTGCCCTGGTCCGGGCCACGCTGGCCCTGCTGACCCCCGTGCTGGTGGTGGCGGTGGTGGCGTCGAGGCTTCATTTAGGCGACCTGGATGTGGGGATTGAGGAAGGCGGCGAGTTGCGCCTTGGCGACGGCGCCCACCTGCGTGGCAGCGGGCTTGCCGTCCTTGAACAGGATCAGCGTGGGAATGCCGCGGATCGAGAACTTGGGCGGCGTTTGCGGATTCTCATCGACGTTGAGCTTGACGATCTTGAGCTTGCCGGCGTTCTCGGCGGCGATCTGCTCGAGGATCGGCGCGATCATGCGGCACGGACCGCACCATTCGGCCCAGAAGTCCACCAGCACGGGCTGCGTGCTGTTGAGGACGTCCTGCTCGAAAGACTGGTCGGTGACGTGGGTGATGTTCGCACTCATGGATGGGAAACCTCGCGGGAAATCAGCCGGCGCGACGGCGCCAAAAAAGGCTGAGCAGATCAACTTGGGGGGTTCTGCGACGCGGCTGGTGACCCAGCCGCACAACTCGTGCCGGTATTTCAGCCGATTGCCCTCGACATTGCAAGTGCGCCAGAATCGCCCTGGGCCGCCGCAGGCGTTCCCGTCGGGGGTGGCAACATCAAATGTCCGGACTCGAACCGGGATTCCAACTGGGGCACTACCGCATCCTGCGGTCGCTGGGCTCCGGCGGCATGGCCGACGTCTACGAAGCCCATGACGACCACCTCGATCGCACCGTCGCGCTGAAGATCCTGCCGGTCGAGTACAGCCGCAATCCGCAACTCGTCCAGCGCTTCCAGAAAGAAGTGCGCGCGGCCGCGAAGCTGAACCACCGCAACATCGTCACGGTGTTCGAGGTCGGCCAGCAGGACTCCTGGCATTTCTTCTCGATGCGACTGCTCACCGGCGGCGACCTGCGCCACCGCATCCAGCGCGGCCTCACGCCGGTGGAGGCACTCGCGATCCTGCGCGAGCTGGCCGACGCGTTTTCCCACGCCCATGCGCGCGGCTTCGTACATCGCGACGTGAAGCCTGAGAACGTCATGTTCGACGAGCAGGGGTTCCCCGTGCTCACCGATTTCGGCATCGCCAAGGCGCTCAACGCCGAGACACGCATGACGCGCACCGGCATGACCATGGGCACGCCGCGGTACCTCGCGCCCGAGCAGGCCAGCGGCAAGCCGGTCGACGCGCGCGCCGACCTCTACAGCCTCGGCGTCATCCTCTACGAGATGCTGACTGGCCATCCGCCGTACGATGCCGAGGAATCGATGGCGGTGATCTTCAAACACGTGACCGAGCCGATTCCGGTCATGTCTGCGGAATTCACGCGCTTCCAGCCGCTGCTGAACCGCCTGATGGCGAAGGTTCCGGCGCAGCGCATCGGCTCTGCCGAGGAACTGCTCAGCGCGATCGACGAGCTCTCGGGCGACGGCGCCGCGCCCAAGCCCTCGCAGGTCAGGACGGCCGAGAACCCGCTGCTCGCGGGCCTGCTGGCGCCGTCGCCGCTGCGCACGCCCGCGCCAAAGACGCCGCGCCCGGTCACGCCGGCGCCTGTGTCGGGCGACGGCAGCGGCGAAGTCGCCGTGGCGCCGCCGCGGGTCGCTGCAGCTG
>JBOICR010000093.1:0-4094 GCA_050740195.1 Nevskiaceae bacterium
GCACCGGCCTCGGCCACGGCGTGGCGATCCCGCACGGCCGCATGCCGGGCGTGACCGGCAGCGTCGGCGCGTTCCTGCGCCTGAAGCACCCGGTGGACTACGACGCGCACGACTGCCAGCCGGTCGACCTGGTGTTCGCCCTGGTCGTGCCGGTGGCAGCGACCGAGGAGCACCTGAAGCACCTCGCCGCGATCGCCGAGAAATTCTCCGACGACGAGTTCTGCAAGAAGATGCGCGCGGCGGACGGCGACAAGGCGTTGCACGCGCTGCTGACCTCCTGAAGTCGACCGCCGGCCTGTTCAACCCCATCCATCCCTGGGCCGTCCAGGTCCTGGGTGAGGCCGGCGCCAGCTATCTCGCGAGACTGCCGGCCGCCGAGCGCGCCGCGCTCGCCCGCATGCTGCGCCGCGCCGGCACGACCACGCTGGTCGTCGCGGGCGGCGGCACGCTCGACGACGCTGCGGCCTGGTCCGGCGCGCAAATCGAGGTGCAACTCAGCCGCGCGCCCGCGCATGAACTGGTCTACGCGCTGCGCCGGCAAGCCGCCGCGCAGGCCCGCGGCACGGTGCTCCACGGCGTGTTGCTGCGGGTCCACGGCATCGGCGTCCTGGTCGAGGGCAAGGCCGGCGCCGGCAAGAGCTCCCTGGCGCTCGACCTGATCGCGCGCGGCCACGCGCTGGTCGCCGACGATGCGGTCGAACTCGCGCGCCCGGCGGCCGGCGTGCTGATCGGGCGCAGCCCGGGCGTGATCGAGGGTTACCTGGAGGCCCGCGGCCTTGGGGTGCTGGACGTGGGGCGCATGCACGGCGCGAGCGCGCTGCGCCGCACCGCCCGGCTCGACCTGGTGGTGCACCTCGCGCCGGGGCGCGGCCGCCGGCTGACGGCGGCCCAGCGCCTGTCCGGCCGGCGCGCGCAGCGCCGCGTGCTGGGCGAGGCGGTGCCCGTGCTGACGTTGCCGCAATCGGGACATAATCTGGCGGTACTGGTCGAAGCCGCCTGCCTCGACCGGCGGCTGCAGCTCGACGGCGTGGATGCGCCGGCCGCGCTGGCAAAACGCCAGGCGCGCGCCATCAAGAAACGACAGGGTCCATGAAGCTCGTGATCGTCAGCGGCCTGTCCGGGGCCGGCAAGACCGTCGCCCTCAAGCAGTACGAGGACCTGGGCTATTACTGCATCGACAACCTGCCGCTCGGACTGCTCGGCCCGCTGTCGCTGCGCGCGCTGCACAACAAGCGTTACGCCAAGCTCGCCGTCGGCATCGACGCGCGCGCCAGCCCGCGCGAGATCGCGCGTTTCCAGAACATCCTCGCGCGCCAGAAGGCGCGCGGCGCGGAAACGCAGGTGCTGTTCCTGACCGCGACCGACGCCGTCATCCTGCGCCGCTACCACGAAACGCGGCGCAAGCACCCGCTGACCGGCGCGAAGCTGTCGCTCGCCGAAGCGATCCAGCGCGAGCGCTCGCTGCTGTACCCGATCGCCGACGTCGCCGACGTCACCATCGACACCACCGGCATGAACCTGCACACGCTGCGAGAGGAAGTGCGCCTGCGCCTGCCGGACAAACCCGGCCGCATGTCGCTGGTGCTGCTTTCATTCGGGTACAAGAACGGGATCCCGCCCGGCGCGGATTACGTGTTCGACATCCGCTACCTGCCCAACCCGCACTGGGTCCCGGCAATCGCGGCGCACGACGGGCGCCACCGCAAGGTCGCGAAGTTCCTGGAGAAGGATCCGCTGGTGCCGAAGACGCTGCGCGACCTCGAAGCCTTCCTGAAGCGCTGGCTGCCGCGCTTCGAAAAGCAGGATCGCGCCTACGTCACGGTCGCGATCGGCTGCACCGGCGGCAAGCACCGCTCGGTGTACCTGGTCGAGAAGCTGGCCAAGCGCTTCGCCGGCAAGTACGACCCGGTGGTGGTGAAGCACAAGGACCTGCAATGACCGTCGGACTGCTGCTGGTGACCCACGGCAAGATGGGCCATTACCTGCTGGATACGCTGCACGACATGATCGGCGAGCTGCCGCTGGCGGCCGACGTGCTCGAGGTGCGGCGCGTGCAGGATCCGAACGTCCTGTTGCGCCAGGGCAGCCGCATGATCGACCGGCTCGACGGCGGCAAGGGCGTGCTGATCCTGACCGACGCGTTCGGCTCGACCCCGAGCAACATCGCCTCGCGCCTGCACCACAAGGGCCGCACCGTCGTCGTCGCCGGCATCAACCTGCCGATGATGGTGCGGATCTTCAATTACCCGCAGCTCGACCTGGCCGGGCTCGCGGCCGCGGCAGTCGAGGGCGGGCAGCGCGGCGTGCGCATCTGCGACGAGCCTCCGCCGGCGGCGCCCTGATGGAACGCACGCTCACGATCATCAACAAGCTCGGCCTGCACGCGCGCGCCGCGGCCAAGCTGGTCACGCTCGCGCAGAAATTCAAGAGCGACGTGCGCGCGATCAAGGACGGCCGCGAAGTCAGCGGCAAGAGCATCATGGGCGTGATGATGCTGGCGGCCGCCAAGGGCAGCCGCATCACGTTCCGCGCGGAGGGTGCCGATGCCGCGAAAGCGCTCGACGCCATCGAAGCGCTGATCGCGCGCAAATTCGACGAAGCGTCCTGAGCCCCGGCGCATGAGCATCTGGCTCAGCGGCATCGGCGTCTCGCGTGGCATCGCCATCGGCCGCGTGCAGCGCGTGCACGGCGGCGAGGTCGACGTGCCCGAGTACACGCTGGAGGAGTCCGGCATCGCCGGCGAGGTCGAGCGCTTCAACGCCGCGCAGAAACTCGCGCGCGAGCAGCTGCGCCTGGTGCGCAAGCAGATCCCGCACGGCCTGCCGTCCGAGATCGCGGCCTTCATCGACACGCACGTGCTGATGATCGAGGACCGCTCGATGACCGAGGCGGTCGTCGCGCTGATCAAGTCCCGCAAGTGCAACGCCGAGGCCGCGCTGCGCCAGCAGACGGCGCAGCTGGTCGCGGCGTTCGAGCAGATGGAGGATCCGTACCTGCGCACGCGGCGCGACGACGTCGAGCACGTCTCCAGCCGCATCCTGCGCATCCTGCTGAAGAGCGAGAAAGGCGTCGCGCCGAAAGCGGCGGCGCCCGGCTCCGAGCCGCACATCGTCGTCGCCGACGACCTGACGCCGGCCGACATCATCCTGATGTCGCAGCAGCGCGCGGTCGGGTTCATCACCGAGTACGGCGGCCCGCTGTCGCACACCTCGATCCTGGCGCGCAGCCTCGGCATGCCGGCCGTGGTCGGCGTGCACAACGCCCGCCGCCTGATCCAGGACGACGAGCAGCTGATCGTCGACGGCGAGGCCGGCCACGCCGTCGCCAACCCCGACGGCACGGCGCTGTCGTTCTACAACAACAAGAAGCAGCGCCAGCTCGCGGCGCGCGCAGCGCTCGGCAAGCTCAAGGACAAGCCCGCGGTGTCGCGCGACGGCGTCAAGATCACCTTGCTGGCCAACATCGAGCTGCCGGAAGACGCCAAGCAGGCACACAAGATGGGCGCGGAGGGCGTCGGCCTGTACCGCACCGAGTTCCTGTACATGAACCGCGAGGGGCTGCCGGGCGAGGAGGAGCAGTACGACGCCTACTCGCGCGTCGTCGCGTCGGTCAAGGGGCCGATCACGATCCGCACGCTCGACCTCGGTGCCGACAAGCAGGTCGACAGCGGCCGCAGCGCCGGGCCGACGCCGAACAACCCGGCGCTGGGCCTGCGCGCGATCCGGCTGTGCCTGCGCGAGACCGAGATGTTCCGCAAGCAGGTGCGCGCGCTGCTGCGCGCCAGCGCGCACGGGGCGGTGAAGATCATGCTGCCGATGATCTCGAGCCTGCAGGAATTCCGGCAGGCGCAGGCGGTGATCGAAGGCGCGCGCGCGGAGCTGACGCGCGAGGGCAAGAAGGTCGCGGACAAGGTCGAGATCGGCGCGATGATCGAGATTCCGGCGGCCGCGATCGCGGCGCCGATCCTGGCGCGCCACGCCAAGTTCTTCTCGATCGGCACCAACGACCTGATCCAGTACACGCTGGCCATCGACCGCGTCGACGACGAGGTCAACTACCTGTACGACCCGCTGCACCCGGCGGTGCTGCAGCTG
>JBOICR010000094.1:0-1765 GCA_050740195.1 Nevskiaceae bacterium
CCCGAGCGCGACCGCCAGCGGCGCGAGCAGGTCGCGGCGCAGATCGAGCGTTACCGCGGCGCCGGCGCCATCTCGCCGACCGAAATGACCGAGCTGGAGGGCCAGATCGCGTTGCTCGACCCGGCCAGCCGTCGCGAGATGCTGAGCAGGCTCGCACGCGCCATGAATGCCAACGAAATCCAGGGCCGGATGTGAGGCCCGCCGGTTGTTCCTCGCGCCGCAAGGCGCTTGTTTTGGGAGATTCGAAATGAAGATGAAACTTGGGTTGTCCGCCGCGGCACTGGCGCTGGTCTCGACGCTTGCGACTGCGGGCTTCCTGCAGCCGGCGCCGGTGCTGATCACGGTCAACGGCGACGGCTCGGGGCTGGCGCAGGGCGACATGGTGACGGCGCGGTTCGCGCCGAACACCGTGGAGCTGATCGGCTGCGGCACGCGGACGATCGACGACGGCGCCGGCGGCGTGTTCAACTTCGGCTTCTGCCAGGCGACCGATGCTGGTGGCGTGCAGGGATTCTGCAACACCACGCGCGCCGACCTGCTCGAAGCGCTGCACGCGACGGGCGATTTCTCGTTCATCACCTTCGCGTGGGACGTGAACGGCGAGTGCACCCGGATCGGGACCTCGACGCAGTCGTTCTACATCCCCGACTTCTTCGCCAACAAGCCCGGCAAGAAATAGCGACCGCGGGCGGTCAGGGCTGGATGTCGGAGGCCCTGATCGTCCAGTTGCCGCGGGTCGCGCCCTCGGTGTGGGTCAGGATGCCGGTGGCTGCCAGCGTGCCCGCGGGCGCGTCGCCCGCGACGCTGATCGCCGGGCAACCACCCGTGCTCGAGCAATTTCTTTCTTCGGCGGCAGGGGCGGCGTCGCAGCTTCCGCCGTCGTCGTCGCCACCGCTGGCGACGAGGCAGAAACCCAGGATCGGAGCGAATGCGCTGCGGCTGCCCATAGTGCAGATGATAGGGCGTATCGTGGCCAGACCATGACCCAGTCTCCTGTCGAAAACCGGCGACGCCTGCTGAAGGCGGGCCTGGCGCTGCCGGCCTTGTGGCTGCCGCGAGTGGCCCCGGGCGCGCAGCCGACCCCGGCCTGCGGGACGCAGACGTCGGCGACTACCGCCGGGCCGTTCTACACACCCGACTCGCCGGCCAAGGTGGATTTCCGCGCCGACGACCCCGCCGGCAAGCCGCTGGACCTGAGCGCGACGGTGCTCGACGCGCAGTGCCGCCCGATCCGGGGTGCCGTCGTCGACCTGTGGCACGCCAACAGCAAGGGCCGTTATGACAACGACGGCTTTCGCCTGCGCGGCCATCAAGCTGCCGACGCGCAGGGCGCGGTGCGCTTCTCGACTGTACTGCCGGGCAACTACGGCGGGCGCACGCGCCATTTCCACGTGCGCATCTTCCGCCCCGGCGGCGGACGCCTGCTGACCACGCAGCTCTATTTCCCCGACGAGCCCGCCAACGCGGACGACGGGTTGTTCCAGCGCGAGCTGCTGCTGATGCTCGATCGAGCCGAGGTGATGCAGGCGCGCTTCGCCTTCATCGTCGACGCGTAGGGCTCCTGCTAGGCGCGAACGTCCTTGCGCCGCAGCGCGTAAATCACGGCTCCTACAACGAGGGCCAGGGCCGCCGCCGCCAGGTTCTGCACGCCGGCGCTCGACAACAGCAGCAGCGACACGATCAGCGCGCACAGCGGTATGGTCGCCCGGCCGGGCAGGCGCAGCGCTCCGGGGCGATCGGCGAAGCGCGGCCGCAGCACCAGCAC
>JBOICR010000095.1:0-10190 GCA_050740195.1 Nevskiaceae bacterium
GCCTCGCGGCGTTCGTCTGGCTGCCGCTGCTGGTGGCGTTCTCCTCGGCGACGCAGGACATCGCGATCGACGCGTGGCGCATCGAGTGCGTGCCGGCCGAGATGCAGGGCGCGATGGCCGCGGCCTATCAGCTCGGCTATCGCGTGGCGCTGACCGTCGCGGGCGCCGGCGCGCTGTGGATCGCGGCCGACGCGAGCTGGGGTGCCGCCTACCTGACGATGGCCGCGCTGGTCAGCGTCGGCGTCGTGACCGTCCTGGTGATCGATGAGCCGCAGGCCAGCGTGTCGCGCGAGACCGCAGCGCGCGAGCAGCGCGTGATCGACTGGGTCGAGCGCAACGCGCACTGGCCGGCCGGGCTGCGCGACGCCGGCGCCTGGTTCATCGCCTCGGTGGTCTGCCCGTTCGTGGATTTTTTCGCGCGCTTCGGCACGCGCACCGCCATCCTGATCCTGCTGTTCGCCGGCAGCTACCGGCTCACCGACTTCACCATGGGCGTCATGGCCAACCCGTTCTACCTGTCGATGGGCTACTCGCTGAAGGAAATCGCCGCGGTCGTGAAGGGCTTCGGCATCTTCACCCAGCTGTTCGGTGCGATCGTCGGCGGCATCGTGGTCGCGCGCCTCGGCAGCATGCGCTCGCTGTTCGCCGGCATCGTGCTGGTCATCGTCACGAACCTCGCGTTCGTTACGCTCGCGTTCAGCACCGATCCGGGCTTGGTTCCGCTCGCCATCGTGATCGGCGCCGACAACATCGCGATGGGCGTGGCCGGCACGGCGCTGGTCGCGTACCTGTCGGGGCTCACCAATCCGGCCTACACCGCAACGCAGTACGCGTTGTTCTCGTCGTTCTACGCGCTGCCGGGCAAGCTGATGATGGGCGGCTCCGGGTTCATGGTCGAAGCCTTCGGCTGGCCGCTGTTCTTCGTCTACACCTCGGCGCTGGGGATCCCGGCGCTGCTGCTGCTGGCGCTGCTCACGCAGCGGCCGCCCGTCCCGCGGTCACCCGCCGCATCGCCTGGGAAAACTTGAAGCCACTCGAGTTGTACTGCGGCACGCTGAGCGCGCGGGCGTAGACCGGCATCCGCAGGCGGGTCAAGCCCAGCACCCGGCCCTTGTACTCCGCGCCAAGGTGCTCGAGGTGGCGAATGAACCGCATGTTCTCCGCGTCCACGTCGTAATAGAAATGCCGGATCTTGTTGTGCGCCGCCGTGTAGTGCAGGCAGGCGTGCAGCAGCAGCCCCGCGCCGGTGCCCTGGTATTGGTCGAGGATCGTGATCGCGACGTCGGCGGCCGACGGCTCCTCCTCGAGGCGCCGGTAGCGCGCGATGCCGATGCCGGGCTCCTCCGCCCGGGCCGGGTTCAGCGCGCCCCAGATGCAGTAGCCCTTCTGGTCGACCTGCTGCAGCGCCGCCAGCTGCTCGGGGCCGAGCTCCTTGACGTCGTCGTCGGGGAAGTGGCGGCGGCGCGCCAGCGAGGAGATCAGCTTGAAACCGTCCTTCAGGCGCGGCGCATCGGCCGGGCCGACGTGACGCACCAGCACCGGCACGCCGCTCGGCAGCGTGGTCCTGAACCCGGGCGGAAGCTGGGGTGAAACGAAGTAGTCGAACAGGAACACTATGAGTGGCGCTGGTCGAGCAAGTCGAGCGGGTCTTCCCAGCGGCTGCTGTTGTCTTCGTTGCCGAAACTGACGTCGCGCTTGTCGACGTCCATCGCGCCGGACCAGTCCTCCGGCGGCGCCGAGGGCCGGGAGCCGAGCTCCATCCAGCTGTCGAAGTCGAATTCCTCGAGGGTGCCGTCGAAGTGCTGCACGAGAACGACCTCGTTCTCGACGTCGACCGCGACGACCTCAAAAGGCCCGTCGCCCATCGATGCGGCCTGGTACCAATCCCCTACGGCCATGCCGCGCAGCCAGTCGGCCATCTCGCACCTCCGTTCTGCTCCGCGGATTGAGACTAGGCCTGTGCGCGCGTTCATGCAAGCGCGACTTCACGCGCTCTCTCGGAACTTCCCGGCAACGTTCTGATTCTTTTGCGTCACGGCGCGGGATGGGTGTGATCGCGGTGAATGCTCTCGATGCCCGCAACGACGTCCGGCGGGAGTGCGAGCGTCGCGGCAGCAAGGTTTTCGCGCAATTGGGCCATCGTCGTCGCGCCGATGAGCCCCGAGGCAAGGAACGGACGCGAGAAGACGTACGCCAGGGCCATTTGCGCCGGCTGCAGGCCGTGTTTTCGCGCCAGCGCGGCGTAGGCGGCCACTGCCCGCTCGACGCGCTCGCCGGCATAGCGCTGGAAGCGGCTGAACAGCGTCAGGCGGGCTCCGGCCGGGCGCGCCCCGCCGAGGTATTTGCCCGAGAGCACGCCGAAAGCCAGTGGCGAGTAGGCCAGCAGCCCCACTTGCTCGCGGTGGGCGAACTCGGCGAGCCCCACCTCGAAGCTGCGGTTCAGCAGGTTGTACGGATTCTGGATCGAGGCGACGCGCGGCCAGCCCTGGTCGCGCGCAAGGCGCAGGTACTCGGCCAGGCCCCACGGCGTCTCGTTCGACACGCCGACGTGGCGGATCTTGCCTTCCTTCACCAGCTGCGCCAGCGCCTCGAGCGTCTCCTCGATCGGCACCGCGTGCTCGCCGTCCCGGTGCTCGTAGCCCAGGCGCCCGAAGAAATTGGTGCTGCGGTCCGGCCAGTGGACCTGGTAGAGGTCGACGTAATCGGTTTGCAGGCGGCGCAGGCTGCTTTCGAGCGCGGCGCGGATCTGCTCGCGCGACGGGTGCGGGCCGCCGCGCAGCCACGGCATGTCGGACGGGCCGGTGACCTTGGTCGCGACGATGAGGCGGTCGCGCCGCCCGCGCGCCTTGAGCCAGCTGCCGAGGTACTGCTCGGTGCGGCCCTGGGTCTCGGCCTTCGGCGGCACCGGGTACATCTCGGCCGCGTCGATGAAGTTCACACCCTCGCCGACGGCGAAGTCGAGCTGCTCGTGCGCCTCGCGCTCGGTGTTCTGCTCGCCCCAGGTCATCGTGCCGAGCCCGACCACGCCGACGCCGAGCCCGGTGCGGCCGAGCGGGCGCCGGTTCACTTCCGGATCCCCGCTTTGATGCGCTCGAGTGCCGGCATCAGCACCTGTTCCATCGCCGCCGCCATGTGCTCGCCGGGCACGACCAGCGTGTCGGGCCGCGACCGGTAAGCGCCGCGCAGCTCGGCCAGCAGCTGGTCGAAATCCACCGGCAGGCGGCCGCGTTCATTCACGTGGATCACCAGCAGGCTCTCCTCCGGCCGCGGGATGTCCTGCAGCGTGAACGGGTTCGAGGTGTCCACCAGCGGCACGCGCTGGAAGTTCACGTCGGTGCGCGAGAACTGTGGCGCGACGTAGTGCGCGTAGTCCGGCATGCGGCGCAGGATCGTGCGCAGCACGTGTTCGGCGTCGTAGCCGCGCTCGGCGGTGTCGCGGCGGATCTTCTGGATCCACTCGAGATTCACCGTCGGCGTCACGCCGACCAGCAGGTCGACGTGGCTGGCGACGTCGTATTCGTCGGTGACGATGCCGCCGTGCAGGCCCTCGTAGAACAGCACCTGCGTGCCGGCCGGCGGCGGCGCCCACGGCGTGAACGTGCCGACCGGGAAGCCTGCCGCTTGCGCCTCGGCTTCCGTGTGCAGGTAGCGTCGCACGCTGCCGGTGCCGTTCGCGCCGAAATCGCGGAACAGCGCCTCAAGCCGGTCCCACAGGTTCGCGCCGGGCCCGAAGTGCGAGAAATTCTCGCCGCGGATGCGCGCGCGTTCGAGCACCGCGCGCATCTGCTCGCGATCGTGGGCATGGAAGCTGTCGCCGTCGACGAACGCGGCGGCGAGGCCGAGCTGCGCGAACATCCCCTGGAACAGCGGCCGCGTCGCGCTGGTGCCGGCGCCCGAGGAGCCGGTGACCGCGATGATCGGGAACCTAGCCGACACGCCGGTAGACCAGGTCGAACACCTCGTGGCCGAGCTTCACGCCGCGCTGCTCGAACCGCGTGAGCGGCCGCTCGAGCGGCCGCGGCACGAAGCCGGCAGTGCCTGCCAGGTTTTCGAGCAAAGGCTCCGCGTCGAGCGTGGCCCGCATCTGCGCGGCGTACTCGGCCCAGTCGGTCGCGAGCTTCAGCAGCCCGCGCGGGCGCAGGCGCGCGATGGCGAGACGGGCGAACGCCGGCTGCACCAGCCGGCGCTTGTGGTGGCGTTTCTTCGGCCACGGATCCGGGAAATAGACGACGATCTCGTCGAGGCAGCATTCGGCCAGCCAGTCGCGCAACACCTCGACCGCGTCGTGGCAGGCCACGCGCAGGTTGGCGAGGCCCGCGGCCTGCGCGCGGTTCAGCACGTGGCCCGCGCCCGGCCGGTGCACTTCGACGCCCAGGAAATCCTTCTCCGGCTCGGCCTGCGCCCGCGCCAGCAGGTTCTCGCCGTTGCCGAAGCCGATCTCGAGCACGACCGGCGCCGTGCGCCCGAACAGCTCCGCAAAAAACTGCGGAGGCGGCCCTTGTGGGAGCGGCCCATGGCCGCGACTGATCGGCGCCTCGACCCCGAACTTCGGCCACAACTCCTCGAGCGCGCGTTTCTGCGCGACCGTCATGCGGCCTTCGCGCCGCACGAACGAGCGCACCTCGCGCCGGTGCGAAATGGGGGACAGACCACCATTTCCTTCGGACTTCAACGGCGTCTCGGCTCGCGCGAAATGGTGGTCTGTCCCCCATTTCGCTCCATCCACTGCACGGTGGCGATCTCGTCGGTGCCGCCGGCCGCGACCGTCCGGCCCTGCTCGAACGCCTGCCAGGCGTCGTCGCCGGCGAAATGCGAAGGGGTGTAGACGCTCAAGTCAGAACGGCAGGCCGGAGGCCGGCGAGGACGCGCTGGCGTAGCGCCGCCGCGGCATGCGCCCGGCAAGGAACGCCTCGCGTCCCGCGATGATCGCGTGCTTCATGGCCGAGGCCATCAGCACCGGGTCCTTCGCCTCGGCGATGGCGGTGTTCATCAGCACGCCGTCGCAGCCCAGCTCCATCGCGATCGCCGCGTCGGACGCCGTGCCGACGCCGGCGTCGACCAGGATCGGAACCTTTGCGTTCTCGACGATGCTCAGGACGTTGTAGCGGTTCTGGATGCCCAGGCCCGAGCCGATCGGCGCCGCCAGCGGCATCACCGCGACGCAGCCCATCTCCTCGAGCCGCTTCGCCGCGATCGGGTCGTCGATGCAATACACCATCACCTGGAAGCCGTCCTTCACCAGCGTCGCGGCAGCGGCCAGCGTCGCCGGCATGTCGGGGTACAGCGTCTTCGGATCGCCCAGCACTTCGAGCTTGACCAGCGCGTGCCCGTCGAGCAGCTCGCGCGCAAGCCGGCAGGCGCGCACGGCATCGTCGGCGGTGTAGCAGCCGGCGGTGTTCGGCAGGATCGTGTAGCGCTTTGGTGACAGCACTTCGAGCAGGTTGGGCTGGTTCTGGTCCTGTCCACCCTCTTTTTGAAAGAAGGGGGTACGACGGATCGCGACGGTCACGATCTGCGCGCCACTGGCCTCGATCGCGCGGCGCGTCTCGTCGTGGTCCTTGTACTTGCCGGTGCCGACCAGCAAGCGCGAGGTGTAGTCGCGGCCGGCGATCGTCAGCGGCGTCGCGCGCAGCTTCTCGGGTGCGTTCACGCTCAGCCGCCCCCGATGGCGTGCACGATCTCGAGGCGGTCGCCGTCGGCGAGCCGCGTGTCGGGCCACGCGCTGCGCGGCACGATCGCGCCGTTGAGCTCGACCGCCACGCGGCGATCGCCGAGCTGGAGCTCCGCGATCAGGTGCGGCAGCGCGAGCCGCTCGGCGGCGTCGCGAGGCTGTCCGTTGACGACGATCTGCATGGCTCGGCCTGGAACTTGTAGCGGTCGATGGGAATCGAACCCACGTTAGTAGCTTGGGAAGCTACAGTTCTACCATTGAACTACGCCCGCGCGGGCGGGCAGTTTACACTGGCCGCCCCGCGACCCCCCACCCCTCGTTGCTCCGGAAATGGCCAAACCCTTCAAGATCTTGCTTGCGATCATCGGTGGCTTGCTCGCGCTGAGCGTGCTTGCCGTCTTCGTCCTGACACTGCTGTTCAACCCCAACGACTACAAGGACGATGCGTCGAAGGCGGCCCGCGAACAAACCGGCCGTGAGCTGGAGATCAAGGGCGACATCAAGCTCACGCTCTACCCGTGGCTCGGCGCCAGCGTCGAGGACGTGACGCTCGAGAACCGCGAAGGCTTCGGCCCCGAGCCGTTCCTGAAGATCGCGCAGGTGAACGTCGGCGTGAAGCTGATCCCGCTGTTCAAGAATCGCGTCGAGTTGGCGAAGATCCGCGTCGACGGCCTGGCGCTCAACCTGGAAAAGAAAGCCGACGGCACGGACAACTGGAGCGACATCGGCGACGACAAGTCCCGCACGGAGACGCCGGAGCGTCGCGAGACTCCGCCGCAGCGCGAGGGCCCGCCGCCGGAGCTGTACGTCGGCGGCATCGACATCCAGAACGTGACGCTCTCCTACAAGGACCAGCAGACCGGCGAGGACTACCGGATCGGCAACCTCTCGCTGAAGACCGGCCCGATCGAGAAGGGCCTGCCGCTCGACGTCGTGATCGCGTTCGTCGCCAACTCGGCCAAGCCGCAGCTCGACTCCGACGTGAGGATCGCGTTCACCGCCCTCAAGGACGCGCCCGAGGTGGTCGAAATCAGGGACATCCGCGTCGACACCGAGTCGCGTGGCCCGGCGGTTCCGGGCGGCTCGCAGAAGGCGACGCTGCGCGGACAGGCACGCCACGACCATGGCCTCGGCAATTTCTCGTTCCGCGACGGCGTGCTGCAGGCCGGCGGGCTCACGCTCAATGCCGTGGTCGAAGTCGCCGGGCTCAACACCGAGGTGCCGGGCTTGTCCGGCAAGATTTCGACGAACACGTTCAATCCGAAGGATGTGGCGGCGAGTTTCGGCGTCGTGCTGCCGCCGACCGCCGATCCCAAGGTGCTGACCGCCGCCAGCTTCGTCGCGGGCGTCGCCGGCGATCCGAAGAACGTGAGGCTCAACAGCCTCACGCTGAAGCTCGACCAGACGACCGCCACCGGCGGCCTGATCGTGCGCAACCTGTCCGACCCGCAGATCGACCTGGCGCTGAAGGCCGACAGCTTCGACGCCGATCGCTACATGGCTCCGTCCGCGGACGGCGCGGCGAAGGACGGCGGCGCGAGCGGCGACTTCAAGAGCACGCCGATCCCGGTCGAGGCACTCGACGGCGTCAACGCAACCGGCACGATCGACCTCGCCGCGCTGAAGATGAAGGGGCTCAACTTCACCGACATCCACATCACGCTGGACGCGCCCAAGGGCCGGCCCAAGGTGCAGCAAATGACCGCGCTGCTGTACGGCGGCAAGATCACGCAGAGCGCGCGCTTCTCGCACAACAGTCCGGTCCGCTACGACATGAAAGTCGGGCTCGACGCGGTCAACAGCGCGCCGCTGCTCAAGGACATGCTGGGCAAGAACCTGCTGTCCGGCCTCGGCAATTTCGACATGACCCTGACTTCGGGCGGGGAAACCGTCGGCGCGTTCCTGCAGTCGATGAACGGCGGCGTCGGCGCGAGCTTCAAGAATGGCGCGATCGAGGGCTTCAACCTCGACCAGACGCTGACCAATGCCAAGGCGATGCTGCGCGGCGAGCCGGCGCCGGCCGCGGCTGCCGACGCGCCCAAGCGCACCGAGTTCAAGGACCTGAGCGCCGCCGGCAAGATCGTCAACGGCATCCTCGACAGCGACAAGCTCGACATCAAGGGCACCTGGTACCAGCTCGGCGGCGACGGCCGCATCAACCTCGTCGAGCAGACCGTGAACTACACGCTGCTGCCGAGCCTGTCCGGTGACAAGCACAAGGACCTCAAGGGCGTGAAGGTTCCGGTCGCGATCACCGGCAGCTGGTACGCGCCGAAGGTCAAGGTCGACCTCAAGGGCGTACTGAAAGGCCAGGCCAAGGAAGAGATCAAGCAGCAGGAAGAGAAGGTCAAGGAAAAGGCCAAGAGCAAGTTCGACGATTTCCTGAAGAAGCAGCTCGCGCCCAAGCCGGCACCTGCGCCGGCCGAACCCGCGCCGCCTCCGCCGCCACCGTCGGGCACGTGACCGCCGCTCCGCATCGGGAAACGTTCGCCAGACGCTTGCTCAAGTGGCACACCCGCCACGGACGCCACGACCTGCCCTGGCAGCATCCACGAACGGCGTACCGCGTCTGGGTCGCCGAGGTGATGCTGCAGCAGACCCAGGTCGCCACGGTCATTCCTTACTACAGGCGTTTCCTCACCCGCTTCCCGGACGTCGCTGCGCTCGCGCGCGCGCCGCGCGATGCGCTGCTCGCGCGGTGGTCGGGGCTGGGTTACTACGCCCGGGCGCGCAACCTGCACGAAGCCGCGCGGCAGGTCGTCGGGCTTCACGGCGGAGAGTTCCCGGCCGATTTCGAATCGGTCGCCGCGTTGCCCGGCATCGGCCGCTCGACCGCGGGTGCGATCCTGGCGCAGGCCTTCGGCGCGCGGTATCCAATCCTCGAGGGCAACGCGCGGCGCGTGTTCGCGCGGCACAAAGGCATCGCCGGCTGGCCCGGGGAGCCGCGCGTCGCGAACCAACTCTGGCGCGTCGCCGAGCGGCAGATGCCGGTGGCGCGCATGGCCGACTACACGCAGGCGCTCATGGACCTCGGCGCCACGGTCTGCACCGCGCGCGCGCCGCGGTGTGTGCAGTGCCCAGTGTCGTCGGATTGCGTTGCGTTGAAGCGCGGCACGGTCGCGCGGCTGCCCACGCCAAGACCGCGGCGCGAACGGCCGCGGCGCACCGCGCAACTGTTGCTGATCGAGAACGCGCGCGGCCACTTGCTGCTCGAGCGCCGGCCCGACCGCGGCATCTGGGGCGGCTTGTGGTGCCCGCCGATGGTCGCGGGGCGCAACCCGGGCGCGCGCGTACTCGCGCGCCTGCCGGCCATCCATCACGCGTTCACCCACTACGACCTCGAGCTGCAGCCCGTACGCGTGTGCGCGCGGCGCGCCGGCGACTGGGTTAAGCTGCGCGCCCTTTCGCGCTATGGCATTCCGGCGCCCGTGCGAAAACTCCTTTTGTCATTCCCGCGCAGGCGGGAATCCAGTTTCCGGTGAGCCGCCATGCCCAGAACCGTGCACTGCGTGAAGCTCGGCAAGGAAGCCGAGGGCCTCGACCGCCCGCCGTACCCGGGCCCGCTCGGCCAGCGCATTTTCGAGAACGCCTCCAAGCAGGCGTGGGCCGAGTGGATCGCCCATCAGACCCGGCTCATCAACGAGTACAAGCTGGCCCTGGCCGACCCCGCCGCGCGCAAATTCCTCGCCGGCGAGATGGAGAAGTACTTCTTCGGTGGCGAATTGGCGACGACCGGTTACGTGCCGCCGGCTCCGAAAGAGTAGGCCTGGCGGCGCTGCTGGCCTGATTTGCGGCCGGGCCGCCAGCTTGTGCCGGCCGCGTCGGCCTGTAAAATACGCGGCCCCACGAGCCACCCCACCTTCTTTTGGCGCGGCCAAGCACGTCACGTGGCCAAGTAGCTCAGTTGGTAGAGCAGCGGACTGAAAATCCGCGTGTCGCTGGTTCGATTCCGGCCTTGGCCACCATCAAAATCAATAAGTTACTGATTCAGCGCGTGGCAACGGTGTCAGGCGTGTAAGCACTGTGTAAGCGTGACGCAGTTTCGCGGACCCAATTCCTCTGGAATTCCTCTGGAATTCCTCTGGATTTGCGTGAGCGCCACGGTATCGTGGCCGGCGGACTGGGTTCGTATTCCATTTTATTCGGGGGCAATGATGATCAAGGCACATAGCCGGCTGTCCACTGGTGTGAAGGGAGCGTTGTTCGTGGCGGTGCTGTCGCTGCTACTCACCCATCTACCTACCAATGCTCAAACTAGGCTCCCTCGGACGCCCACGCTACCGATCAGCCAGACCGTCCCAAATCCAAGCGGCCAGTTCGGAATCGACGACGACCCGGTTGAGCTTCCGCGGATAACCGTCACTGGTTCCAGATCCGAAGCGCTGTTGCTGGATTTCTACTCTATGTTGGCAGGCATGTCGATCAGGGACATAAACATCACAGTTACGGTATCGCAGGGACCAGGCGGTGAGCGCTCAGAATCTGACGAGGGTCGCGAAGGAAAGGGCGACTCTGAGTG
>JBOICR010000096.1:0-2042 GCA_050740195.1 Nevskiaceae bacterium
TCGTTGACTTTCTGAGCACGATAGTTACGCTTCTTCATGGCGAGAATACCTCCTGCGTTATGGGTTGCTGGCACTTGCCATCCCATATTCTGAGGGTTCTCGCCTCTTGATAGTTATAGCTGACTACGATTACTACGACTCCTCGAGCCGCCCCCCGCGATAGCTGCCCGTTTCTCCAGGATTCAATGGCGAGCGCGACTTAGTTTTATAGGTCACCGTAGGCGAGCTCAGCCCACCACCTTGCCCAGGATGGCCTTGAACACCGGACTCACGTTCGCCAGCGTCAGGCCCAGCAATGCCAGCAACACGGCGCCGATGCCGCGCAGCGCAGCGAGATAGGACTCCACGCCGCGGCGCAGCGGCTGCGCTGGGCGCAGCATCAGCCTGGGCGTGGAGAACATGAGGCCGAAGCTGTAGCCGAGCTGCTGCAAGCGACGGTCGAGCGCAGCCATGGGCGCTGCTTGCAGCGCGTCGGCCGCAACAGCGCGATGCCGCGGCGGTGCGTCCTCCGCTGCGCCCTTCCAGCGGCCGAGCGGCAGGCCGGGCCACAGCCACAACGGCGCAGACAATAACAGCCAAGCCGTCAACGTCAGCGCGGCGATGCGTCCCAGTCGTGTGCCGTAGCCCGTGGTCCAACCCCAGACGATGCGCTCGAGCCAAAGACCGGCGCGCTCGGTAACCGCCGTGTCGGGCCGCTCGAGTCGCTCGCGCAGCACCTGTTCGGCCAACATGGCCGAGGCCTCGCGCGCCTCGTCATCCTGCTGCAGCGCATCGAGCCGCCCTTGCAGCGGGCGTAGCACGTCGCTGCGCGGTGCGGCGCGTCGCAGCGCCCCCGCCAGCTCGGGCCAGCGAAAATGCAGCGCGCTGATATACGCGCCTTCCAGCTCGAGCCGGCCCGCCACCTGCAGTCCGCTGAAATCGGTACGGGTGCCTCGTAGCGCGGCGTGTCGCAGCGTCAGGTCGCCGGGAGCGACCTGCAAGTTGAGCAGCATCACGTCGCCGCGTCCGTCCACGTAATCGAGGCGCAGCGAGCGCATCGTGCAGCCGCGAAAATCGGCTAGACCGCCGAACACGCTCATCTGCTCTGCGTCGCCGAAATCGACCTCGCCGAGGCGACAGAATCGAAACTCGGCATCGATGATCTTCGTGCCCAACGAGGTACGGGACGGATGTTACCTGCTCGATATCCAGGTACCCCCGTTTTTGAGCGATGCCGCGCCGTCGAGGCCGGTGATCTATCCCTTGGAACCGGCATGAGGGCATTGGAAATCCACGCCCCCGAAGCCCTGGCCGGCGGGCACTATCCACCATCCAATGTAGGGCGGGTTAGGCGTCGCTTTTTGCGCCGTAACCCGCCAAGCCGTTGGCCGCAGTCCGACTCTTCAACGTGCTTGCCAGCCCGAATTCCAAGGTGACGCGCTCTGCGCGTCGGATCGGTGCGTTACCGCGTACAAAGCACGCCTAACGCACGCTACATCTACTACAATAGCCTTGCATAATTAGTGAAGTTACCAGAGAGGCAGCTCAGCTTGTTTCCAGAATGCACAAACGAGCGTTGTGCGCCTCTGCATCGAGGCCAGTCGCCTACGCGCCACAGTCGTCAGGTGCGCGAAATCCTCAGCGCAGAAGTGAGGCAGTTCATGCTGTTTAAGGTACGCCCACATGTACTCGACGGGGTTCAATTCCTGGGCGTAGGCAGGCAGACGCTCGATCTGAATAGCACCGTCCAACGATTCCAGATAGTCTCGGACCAGACGACTGCGGTGGGCCGGCAGGCCATCCCAAAGCACCAACAGCGGTCGGCGCAGTTGGGTGCGCAGCGCTTTGAGGAACTCGATGACTTGGGGGTCCCCGGATGGCACCGGGGAAGAGGCGAAAGTAGAAGCGGCGAAAGCTCAGCCCTCGCCATGACCGACAACTGATGCCAGTTGAAGTGATATTGCAGCACCGGCGTCTGTCCGCGCGGCGCCCAGGTGCGCACACGGGTCGGCCGCTCGCTCAACCCCGACTCATCGACGAAGACTATCGTCCGGCCTTGTTTT
>JBOICR010000097.1:0-2049 GCA_050740195.1 Nevskiaceae bacterium
CCCAAGCTGCGCGTCGTCCAGTAGCCCGCTGCCTCGAAGGCGCGGGTCGTAGGCTTGTCTCCGCGAATGGCTCGCCTCGTCGCCGCGCCAGCTCGCCTCGCCAAGTCTCGGCTCGCCATGGCGAGCGAGCGCAAGCCGCGGTCCGGCGAGCCATGAAGCGAGCCGGGCACACCGGGCCCGACCGGAGCGGCGAGCAATCCCCGGAGGGGGCCACACCGACCCGCTCCTTCGAGATATGCGGCTACCGCCGCCGGCCCTCGATGTGATCCGCGAGCCAGAGCAGCGGCGCGGCCTTGTCGCCGAAGGGATCGAGGCAATCGCGGGCGCGGTCGAACAGCTCGCCGGCGCGGGCCTTGGCGGCCGACATGCCGAGCACCGACGGGTAGGTCGGCTTGTTGCGATGGTGGTCCTTGCCCGTGTTCTTGCCGGTCTGCAGCGTGTCGCCCTCGATGTCGAGGATGTCGTCCTGGATCTGGAAAGCGAGGCCCAGCGCCTTGCCGTGCTGGTCGAGCGCGTCCAGATGCCCGCTGTCGAGCGGCGCGCCGGCGTAGCAGGCCATCAGCACGCTGGCCCGGATCAGCGCGCCGGTCTTGTGAATGTGCATGGCTTCGAGTTCGGCGACCGAGATCTGCTTGCCGGTGGCTTGCAGGTCGATGGCCTGGCCGCCGGCCATGCCGCGGCTGCCCGAGGCGTCGGCCAGCAGCTCGACCATCTTCAGGCGCTGCGGCGGGTCTAGCGCGGCGCCGGCGTCGTGGGTCAACGCGTAGAACGCCAGCGCGAGCATCGCATCGCCCGCCAGGATGGCGAGCGCTTCGTCGAATTTCCGGTGCACGGTCGGCTGGCCGCGGCGCAGGTCGTCGTCGTCCATTGCCGGCAGGTCGTCGTGGACCAGCGAATAGGCGTGCACCAGCTCGACCGCGGCGGCGGCCGGGTCCAGCGCGCGCGGCGGCACGCCGAGCACCTCGCCCGCGGCGTAGATCAGCAGCGGCCGCAGGCGCTTGCCGCCGTTGGCCGCGTAACGCATCGCCTCGTGCAGGCGCGGCGGGTATTGGTTGGCCGGCGGCAGCCAGTGATCCAGGGCATCGTCGAGGCGCTTGAGATAGCCCGGCAGGCGCTCCGCGAAGTCCACGCCCCGTCAGCTCCGCCGCGGCGCCGCTGGCGGCGCCGGTTCGAGCATGTCCGGCGAGCCGTCGGCAAGCAGCTGCTTCACCTTGAGCTCGGCCTTCTCCAGCGACTGGCGGCACTGCCGGGTCAGCACGACGCCGCGCTCGAACAGCTGCAGCGACTCGTCGAGCTTTAGCTCGCCGCGCTCGAGCCTGGCGACGAGGCCTTCCAGCTCGGCGAGCGCCGTCTCGAAGCGGGCGAGATCCCCGTCAGCATCCTGGTTTTTTGTCATCGCGGCCCGCGCAGGCACGAAAGGGGGCTAGTGTAAACGGTTGTGTTTGGCAGCCCCATCCGCTACTTTGCCGCCGCCCCCACCGGCGCGGTAGCAGTGGCCAAGTACAACGCGGAAGAAATCGAAGTCCTGTCGGGCCTGGATCCGGTGCGCCGGCGGCCGGGCATGTACACGGACACCAGCCGGCCCAATCACCTCGCGCAGGAAGTCGTCGACAACGCGGTCGACGAGGCGCTGGTGGGCTACGCGAAGCAGGTGGACGTCGTCGTGTTCGCCGACGGCTCGTGCCAGGTCAGGGACGACGGCCGCGGCATGCCGGTGGACGTGCACCCCGAGCACAAGGTCACCGGCGTCGAACTGATCCTGACGCGCCTGCACTCCGGCGCAAAGTTCAGCGACAAGACCTACAAGTTCTCCGGCGGCCTGCACGGCGTCGGCGTGTCGGTCGTGAACGCCTTGTCGAGCAAGCTCGAAGTGAAGGTCTGGCGCGACGCGACCGAGTACGCGATGACCTTCAAGCATGGCGACCGCACCGGGCCGCTGAAGAAAGTCGGCGATGCGCCCAAGTCGCGCACCGGCACGGTCGTGCGCTTCTGGCCGGAACCCAAGTACTTCGACTCGCCCAAGTTCCTGCTGTCGCACCTCAAGCAGGT
>JBOICR010000098.1:0-3120 GCA_050740195.1 Nevskiaceae bacterium
GCGGCCATGAAAATCGCCAGCTGGAACGTCAATTCGCTGCGCGTGCGCCTGCCGCACCTGCTCGACTGGCTGAAGGTCAACCCGGTCGACGTCATCGGCCTGCAGGAGCTCAAGCTGCAGGACGACCAGTTCCCGCACGCCGAGCTGCAGGCGCTCGGCTACCACGCCGTGGCCAACGGCCAGAAGACCTACAACGGCGTCGCATTGCTGAGCCGCGCGGCGCCTGCCGAGGTCGTGCGCGACCTGCCGAATTTCGACGACGACAACAAGCGCCTGATCGCGGCGACCTTCGGCGACGTGCGCGTCATCAGCGCCTACGTCCCCAACGGCCAGTCGGTCGGCTCGGACAAGTACGCCTACAAATTGCGCTGGCTGCAGGCGCTGGCCGGGCATCTTGCGGGTGAATTGGCCAGCTTTCCCAAGCTGGCGATCGTCGGCGACTTCAACGTCGCGCCGACCGACGCCGACGTGCACGACCCGGTGGCCTGGGACGGCCAGGTGCTGTGCTCGGAGCCCGAGCGCGGTGCGTTTCGTGCCCTGCTGGCGCTGGGCCTGACCGACGCCTTCACGCTGTTCCCGCGGCCGGCGCAGTCCTACACCTGGTGGGACTACCGCATGGGAGCGTTCCGCAGAAATCTGGGATTGCGCATCGATCATGCACTGCTGTCGCCGGCGCTTTCGGAGAAATGCTCGTCCTTTCAGATAGATACGGCTCCACGAAGGCTCGAGCGCCCTTCCGATCACGCCCCTTTCATTGCGCACATAAATCCGTAAGATGTGCGACTTGGTTCGCACCGGCAGGGACGGCGCGAGCCCACAATTGACTCGGAGCACCGAGCGAATGCAGCCACGTCAGTCCCATTTCGACGTCACGAATACCGTGATGATCTCCGACCCGCGCGCCGTCGCGCGCGAGGTCTGCCGGCTGCTGAAAGGCATCTATCCGAAGGCCGACCTGGCTCCGGTGCGCAAGGCGTTCGACACCTTCACCCGCATCTACAGCGGCACGCTGCCGGGTTACCACGGCTGCGATACCTGGTATCACGACGCCCAGCACAGCCTCGACTGCACGCTGGCGCTGGCGCGACTGCTCGACGGCTACGAACGCACCGCCAGCCGCAACCGGCTCGGCCACCGCCGCGCCCGGATCGGCGTGATCATGGCGCTGTTCCACGACGTCGGCTACATCCGCCGGCTCGACGAGACCCAGTTCCGCAACGGCGCCGAGCTGACCCTCTGCCACGTCACGCGCAGCGGCGAGTTCATCGCCGAGTTCCTGCCGACCGTGGGCTTCGCCAGGGAAGCGCAGATGGCCAAGCGCATGGTCCACTACACCGGCTACGAGATGCCGCTCGACGCGGTGAAAGTGAAGGACCCGAAGGACCGCCGCCTCGGCTTCCTGCTCGGCACCGCCGACCTGATGGCGCAGATGGCCGACCGCAACTATCCCGAGAAGTGCCGCGACTTCCTGTACCACGAGTTCGTCGCCTGCGGCCTCGCCGGCGAGGGCCGGCCGGGCGGCCCCAAGCCGGTGTACAGCTCGCCGGACGACCTGCTGCGCAAGACCCCGGAGTTCGCGCGCAAGATCTTCAACGACCGGCTCGACGGCTACTTCGAGGGCGCCTATCGCTACATCGAGGACCACTTCGGCGGCGCCAATCCTTACCTGGCCGAGATCCGCCGGCACATCGATTTCATCCGCCAGGCCGTCGAGCAGGGCAGCACGGACCTGCTGCGCCGGCAGCCGGAGAGCATCAACGCCCACACCCTGCGCCGGATCACCGGCATCCACGTGGCGGACCGGCGCAACGTGCGCGCGTCGCTGCCACTGCACAGTCGCCGCACGCGCCGCTCGCGCGTCGCCGCTGCCGACTTCGTGCCGGCCTGAAGCCGGCGCGCGCGGCGGTGGCCGCGCTATGATGCTTGCGCGTCAGGCCGGAGGGGCCCGGGGGCGATAAATGCGCGAGCGTCGCAGTCACTACGACGTTACGAATACGATCTGCATCGCGGACCCGCACGCGGTCAGCGATGTCGTCTGCGACATCCTCGCGGGCCTGTTCCCGCGCACTGACCTCGGACCGGTCCGCATCGCCTTCGACACGTTCACGCGGCTGTATGCCGGCATCCTGCCCGGCTACCACGGCTGTGACACCTGGTACCACGACGTCCAGCACAGCCTCGACTGCACGCTGGCGCTGGCGCGGCTGATCGACGGCCACGAGCGCAGCGTGCCCAGGCGCTCGCGCATCGGCGAGCGGCGCGCGCGGCTCGGCATCGTCTGCGCGCTGTTCCACGATTCGGGCTACATCCGGCGCTACGACGAGTCGCAGTTCCACAACGGCGCGGAGTTCACCTTCTACCACGTGGCGCGCAGCGCCAACTTCCTGACCGATTTCCTGCCCAAGATCGGCTTTGCCCGCGAGGCGAAGCTGGCCGGGCGGCTGGTGCACTTCACCGGCTACGAGATCGCGCTGAACAAGATCAATGTGCGCGACCCGCTCGACCGCCGGCTGGGCTTCATGCTCGGTACCGCGGACCTGGTGGCGCAGATGGCCGACCGCTGCTACCTGGAGAAATGCCGGAACTACCTGTTCCACGAGTTCCGCGCCTGCGGGCTGGCCGCGCCGGGCATCCCGGGCGGGCCGGCGCCGATGTACAAGTCGCCCGACGACCTCATGCGCAAGACGCCGGAGTTCATCGACAAGCTCTTTCAGGAGCGGCTCGACGGCTACTTCCGCAAGTCGTACAAATACATGTCGGTGCACTTCAACGGCATCAACCCGTACATGCTGGCGATCGAGAAGCACGTCGAGCACCTGCGCCGGATCATCGCCACCAACACCATCGGCGAGCTGCGCCGGCGGCCGCGCAGCATCAACGCGCGCGCGCTGCGGAATTTGCTCAATGTGCGGCTGTCGGAGCTGCACCCGCGGCGCCGCAAGTCGGCGCTGCCGCGCCACAAGCTGCGCATCGCCACGCGCAAGCTGGCCCAGCAGCCGGGCACCTACCTGCCGACCTGAGCCTCCGCCGGCTCGGCTCCGCGCAGCCGCTTCACCGCGCCGGTGCCGATGCCTCGCGGATCCGCCGCCGCCTGCAGGGCGTCGCCGCGCCGGTCCCACC
>JBOICR010000099.1:0-4487 GCA_050740195.1 Nevskiaceae bacterium
AGCCGGCGCCGCCGGCGATGAACGCCATCTGCAGGAACTGGTCCGGCATCTCGTCCGCCGTTCCGGAACCGACGTGGCCGCCGATGATGCCGGCCAGCAGGTTGCCGAGCGCCGCGCCGAGGAACCAGGTGCCCATCATCTGGCCGACGAAGCGCTGCGGCGCCAGCTTGGTGACGTTGGACAGCCCGACCGGCGACAGGCACAGCTCGCCGAAGGTGTGCAGCAGGTAGGTCATCAGCAGCCAGGTCGGCGCGGCCTTGCTGCCTTCGCCGGAGGCGATGATCAGCTGCGCGGCGCCCATCATCACCAGGAAGCCCGTGCCCAGCAGGACCAGGCCCAAACCGAACTTGGCCGGCGCGGACGGATCGAGGTTGCGCCGGGCCAGCGCCACCCACATGTAGGCGAAGACCGGCGCGAACAGCACCACGAACAGCGGGTTGGCGGTCTGGTACCACGAGGCCGGGTGCACGCCGTCCGGGAACAAGCCGCCGAACAGGGCGCGGTTGGTGTAGTCCTGCGCGAACAGGTTGAACGTGGTCGCGGCCTGCTCGAAGCCGGCCCAGAACATGGCCGCGCACAGGAAGAAAATGGCGATCACGCCGACGCGCTTGCGCTCCTCCGCGGTCAGGTCGGCGAAGATCAGCACGCTGGCGAAATAGATCACGCCGAGCGAGCTCATGGCGTAGCCGGCGAACTTGGCCAGCGTGGTCACGTCGAGCGAAACGACGCCGGCGAACACCAGCCCGATGAACAGCACCGCGGCGGCCAGCAGGCCCCACACGATCTTGATGCCGCGCTCGCGCTCGGCCGGGCTGGTCGGGTGCGGGTCGCGCCCCGCGTCGCCCAGGTATTTCTCCTGGATCTTGTACAGCCCCAGGCCCAGCGCCATGGCCAGGCCGGCGCAGAAGAAGCCGCCGCGCCAGTTCCAGGCTTCGCCGATGGTGCCGGCGATCAGCGGCGCGACCGTCGCGCCGAGGTTGATGCCCATGTAGAACAGCGAGAAGCCGGCGTCGCGCTTGGCGCCCGGCTGGTCCTTGTAGAGCTCGCCGACGATGGCGGAGATATTGGGCTTCAGCAGGCCGACGCCGACCACGATGGTGGAGAGGCCGAGGTAGAAGATCGCGGCGCCGGCCGGGATCGACAGGATGAAGTTGCCGACCATGATGATGGCGGCGCCCCAGAACACGGCGTTGCGCTGGCCGATCAGGCGGTCGGCGATCCAGCCGCCCGGCAGCGAGCCGAGGTAGACGCCGCCGGCGTACAGGCCGTAGATCGCGCCGGCGGTCTGGCTGTCGAGGCCGAGGCCGGCGTTGGCCCCCGTGGTCGCCGCGGTCAGGAACAGGACGAGCAGCGCCCGCATCCCGTAGTAGGTGAAGCGCTCGAAGAACTCGGTCATGAACAGCGTCACGAGGCCACGCGGGTGGCCGAGCCAGGTTGCCTGGTTCATTTTGAGGATTTCCGTTACGGCGGCGCCGGTCGGCGCGAAGCGCGGTTGATACCCCATGAGGTCGGGGCGGGTCAATTGTGCGATGCAGCGAACGAAATCGGGGTCAGAGTGGTATTTCCGCCAACTGCGCCGCGACGCCTCGCGTTCCGGGAAATACCACTCTGACCCCGATTTCGTTCCGCTACACTCCGGGCCTTCCAACCAGGGTGGGGGGCGGATGCTGAACGAGCTGCTGTTCACGCTCGCCTGGTGGCTGCGCAAGCCGATGCTGTGGCTGGTGCGCTACCGCGTCGCGCCGGACCAGGTCGCCGCGCGCCTGAACCTCGACCCCCACCGGCCGGTGTGTTTCGTGCTGCCGGAGCGCTCCTGGTCCGACCTGTTCGTGCTCGACCGGGTCTGCCGCGACCAGGGTCTGCCGCGGCCGCACCGCACCGGCAGCGACCTGCCGACGCTGGCGCGCCCGGGCTTCCTGTACCTGTCGGTGCTGCTCGAGGCCCGCATCGAGAGCCAGCGCGGCGGCGAGGCCAGCGACATCGACCGGCTGCTGCAGCGCGCGGTGTCCAACCCGGTGTTCGACGCGCAGCTGGTGCCGGTGTCGATCTTCTGGGGCCGCGAGCCGGACAAGGAAACCTCGCTGTTCAAGCTGCTGTTCTCGGATGCGCCCGGCGCGGGTGCGCTGCGGAAATTTTTTATCATCCTGTTCAACGGCTTCAACGTGCTGGTCAGCTTCGGGCTGCCGCTGGCGTTCCGCGCGTACATGGACAGCGCCACGGCGGCCGCGGCGGATCCGCAGCGCGCGGTGCGCAAGCTCACCCGCGCGCTGCATTTCCACTTCCTGCGCAGCCGCACCGCGACGCTCGGCCCGAACCTGCTGCGGCGCGCGGTGGTCGTGCGCGAGCTGCTGGCGACCGAGCCGGTGCGCCTTGCGATCGAGCGCGAAGCCAAGCAGAAGGGCGTGACCCTCGAGCAGGCGACGCGGCGCGCGCGCCGCGTGGCCGACGAGATCGCGGCCGACTACTCCAGCGCCGCCATCAACTTCCTGCGCCGCGTGCTGGGCGTGGTGTGGAACAAGATCTTCAAGGGCATCGAGACCCGCGGCCTCGAGCGCGTGCGCGAGCTGGCGCAGTCGCACGTGATCATTTACCTGCCGGCGCATCGCAGCCACGCCGACTACCTGCTGGTGTCGTACGTGCTGTACATGTCCGGGCTGGTGCCGCCGCACATCGCGGCCGGCGAAAACCTGAACATCACGTTCGGGATCGGCGCGCTGCTGCGGCGCTGCGGCGCCTTCTTCATGCGCCGCAAGTTCGGCGGCGATGCGCTGTACACGGCCGTGTTCCGGGCCTACGTCGACTCGCTGATCCAGCGCGACTACCCGATCGAGTTCTTCCCGGAGGGCGGGCGCTCGCGCACCGGGCGCCTGCTGTCGCCCAAGACCGGGCTGATGGCGATGGTGGCGGAGGCGGCGCTGCGCCAGCGCGCGCGCAAGGTGCTGTTCCTGCCGGTGCACATCGGCTACGACCGCGTATGGGAGATCAACTCCTACTTGAAGGAGCTCAAGGGCGCGCAGAAGGAGAAGGAGTCGGCGCAGGGCCTGGTGGTGAAGGCCACGCGCATGCTGACCAAGTCCTTCGGCCGCGTGTACCTGAATTTCGGCGACCCGATCCGCATCGACGAGTTCGCCGACGTGCAGCTGCCGGGCTGGCGCGAGACGCTGGCGCCGGCCAGCGACGAGCGGCCGGCGGGCTTCAACCGGCTGATCGGCGAGCTGGCGCAGGAAACCATGCGCCGCGTCAACAGCGCGGCGGTCGCGACTCCGAGCGGCCTGCTCGGGCTGGCGCTGCTGGCCTCGCCGCAGCGGGCGGCGGCCGAGGCCGACCTGCGCGAGCAGATCGAGGTGCTGGTGCAGCTGCTGCAGGGCCGCCCCTACGGCCCCGACCAGCACGTGCCGATCACCGATCCCCAGGCCGTGGTGGACTGGGCCGCGCCGATTTCGCGCGTGTCGCGCATCGAGCACCGCTGGGGCGACCTGATCGCGCTCGAGGCGCGCCAGGCCGCGTTGATGACGTACGCGCGCAACAACATCCACCACCTGTTCGCGCTGCCGTCGCTGATCGCGAACTTCTTCCGCTCGCGCCATGGCGTGTCCGAGGACGCCGTGGTCAGCGGCTGCAATGTCCTTTATCCGTTCCTGCACTCGCAGTTCTTCCTGCGCTGGGAACCCGGCGAGCTCGAGCCGGTGGTGCGCGAGACCGTCGACGTCATGGTGAAAATCGGCCTGCTGACGCGGGCGGGCGAGGGCGTGCTGCGGCGGCCCGAGTTCAGTTCGCCCGCGTTCGCCAAGCTGGTCATGCTCGGCCGCGTGATGGGCGAGACCTTCGAGCGCTACTGCCTGTCGGCGCTGCTGCTGAGCCAGGAGCGCAAGCTGGGCCGCATCCAGCGTTCGCGGTTCGAGGAGGACTGCCGGCTGTTCGCCGAACGCATGGCGGTGCTGACCGGCCGCAACGCGCCGGAGTTCTTCGACACCGCGCTGTTCCGGGCCTACGTCACGACGCTGATCGAGCAGGGGCTGGTGGCCGAGCGCGAGGACAAGACGCTCGAGGTGGACGAGCGCATCGACCGCATCGCCGAGCGCTCGATGGAACTGCTCGGCGGCGAGGCCCAGCAGACCGTGCTGCAGATCCTCGCCCGCCGCCCGGGCGTCAACGGCCCGACCGCCTAGCTCGAAGGAGCGGGTCGGTGTGGCTCCCCTCCGGGCGGCTTTCGTCGGGACTGGTGTGCCCGTCTCGCTTCATGGCTCGCTCGATGCCCGCGCTGCTCGCTGCGCCTTTACTTTCGCGATCCGGGCACACCAGTCCCGACGAAAGCCGCCCGGAGGGGAGCCACACCGACCCGCTCCTTCGAGCTAGGCGGTCGGGCCGTTGACGCCGGGGCGGCGGGCGAGGATCTGCAGCACGGTCTGCTGGGCCTCGCCGCCGAGCAGTTCCATCGAGCGCTCGGCGATTCGGTCGATGCGCTCGTCCACCTCGAGCGTCTTGTC
>JBOICR010000100.1:0-2501 GCA_050740195.1 Nevskiaceae bacterium
CACACGACGGTCTTGGACGATTCGACCTTGTCGGCGATGTCGGCGACCGGCGTGGTCGCGTCGCGCTGCAGTTGTTCCAGGATCCGGACATCCAGGCTGTCCAGTTCGGTCTTCATGGCGTTTCTCCCCGGCCGCCCGGCGGCAACCGTGTTCCTAAAATAGCACAGGACCGGAACACAGTTCCCCAAGAGATTGCCGCAACGCAACAAAAATGCCTTCAGTGGCCAGGATCGGGATTTCGTTCCGGTACGCGCCGGGGTATCGGGAACGTTTTCGCGGCCGCCGCCCGCAACCTGCCCGCCGCGTCGCGCATCCCCTGAGCGAGCGACCCACATCCGGAGATCTGCCATGCGCCTGACCCCCGTCCTCGCCGTCCTGCTGCTCGCCGCCTGCGCAGCGCCGCTGCCCAAGCCCGACGTGCTCAAGCAGGAGGTCGGCGATACCGAGCGTGCGTTCGCCAAAACCATGGCGCAGCGCGATCACGCGGCGTTCGCGACGTTCCTGGACGAAGAAACCGTGTTTTTCAACAGCAAGGGACCGCTGCGCGGCAAGGCGGTCGTGGCCGAAGATTGGAAGCAGTTCTACGCGGAGCCGCAGGCGCCGTTCTCGTGGGAGCCGTCGACCGTCGAGGTGCTCGACTCGGGCACGCTCGCGCTCAGCAGCGGCCCGGTGTACGACCCGTCAGGCAAGCAGGTCGCGAGTTTCACGTCGATCTGGCGGCGCGATGCGTCCGGCGCCTGGAAGATCATTTTCGACAAGGGGTGCGGCTACTGCCCGCCGCCGGGGACGAAAAAACCCTAGCAGCGCCGCGCGGCGCGGCCGCTCACAGCTTGGTCGGGTTCGGCGCGTCGCCGTAGACCTTCTTCGGGTCGAACGCCTTCTGCGCTTCCTCGAATTTCAGCGCCCGCCCGGCATTGCCGGGGCCGACCGGGACGGAGCGGTAGAAGCACGAGCGGTAGCCGACGTGGCAGCTCGCATCGCCGGGGATCTCGACGCGCAACCAGACCGCGTCCTGGTCGTCGTCGATGCGCAGCTCGGCCACTTTCTGCACCAGGCCGGAGGTCGCGCCCTTGTGCCACAACACCTGGCGTGAACGGCTCCAGTAATGCGCTTCGCCGGTCTCGATGGTTTTCTTCAGCGCGTCGGCGTTCATGTAGCCGAGCATCAGCACCTCGCCGGTCTTCGCCGCCGTCGTGATGCACGGGATCAGGCCCTCGGCATCGAACCTCGGCGCCAGCTCGCGGCCTTCCTCGACCTGTTCGACGGATGTGCGGGGGGAGAAGGCGACGGCCATGGTGTCGGGGTGCGTTCGGGGAGGGGCATATTAGACTGGGCACCTTGGCGCAGGAAGGGGAGCCTGCCGTGAGCCGCATCCTGGTGGTAGACGACGACCCGGACATCCGGGCGCTGCTCGGTGCCTACCTCTCGGCCGACGGTCACTACGTCGAGCAGTCGCAGGACGGTGCCGCCGGCCTCGAGGCGATGATGCGGGTGGTGCCGGACCTCGTCGTGACCGACTTCCAGATGCCACGGATGGACGGCTTCGCGCTGTTCAACGCGGTGCGCGGCACGCCGAAGACCGCGCGCGTGCCGGTGGTGATGCTGACCGCGCACAACAGCCGCGCGTTGATGCTGAAGGCCCTCGGCATGGGCCTCGACGATTTCGTCGGCAAGCCGATCACGCGCGAGGAGCTCACCCGGGTCATCTCGCCGCTGCTGTCCGGAACGCGCGCGGCGCGCCCGCTGACCAAGACGCTGGCCGCGGCGAAGGCCGAGTTTTTCGGCTCGGTCGTCTGCTGCGAGATCTGCCGGCTCGAAGCGTTCATGCTCAAGCTGAGGAAGCAGGAACTGGTCGAATTGCTGGCCCAGTTCGAGACGGAAGTCGCGCACGCGATCCAGGAAGACGCCGGTTGGCTGTTGAAGCCCGACGCGCACCACATCGTCGTCGGCTTCACCGAGGAGCCGTCGGTCAAGGATCATGCGCTGCGCGCGGTGCGCTGCGCGCTGAAGATGGTGCTGGCGGCGCAACGCATGAAGCCGTGGATTTCGCGGCGCTTCGGCGGCAAGGACCTGCCCGAGTTCCTGGTCGCGATCGGCGTCGACACCGGCAAGATCCAGGCGCGGCCGCCGCGCGCCGGCAGCACCGAACCGGGCCTGAAAGGCGAAGCGGTCGAGACTGCCGGGCTGCTGGCCGAGTCGATCCCGTCGCTGCGCTGGAGCGTCGCGACCTCGCAGGCGACCGCGCAGGCCGCGCAGTTCGCGTTCCTGGTCGGGCGCAGCGCGAAGGTCCAGGCCGCCGACGGCAGCGAGATCGGCGCGATCGAGGTCAAGGGGTTCGCGCCGCCGGTGGTGCAGAAACCTGCGCCGCCCCCACCGCCGCCGCCGAAGGCGGCACCCAGGCCCGTGCCTGCGCCCAAGCCGGCGCCCGCGCCGAAAGCGGCACCCAAGCCCGCGCCCACGCCGAAGGCGGCACCCAAGCCCGCGCCCGCGCCGAAGGCGGC
>JBOICR010000101.1:0-6177 GCA_050740195.1 Nevskiaceae bacterium
CGCCGGCCTCAGCGCCGTGCCGGAACGCGATCGCATCGTGCTCGACGCCCCCGACGGCCTCGCGCTGGCGGTGCTCGGCAACCCGGCGGGCGCGTTCCGGATCGCCCAGCGCTGCCTCGAAGCCGCCCAGGTTCTGCCGCTGTGCATCGGCGCGCACCACGGCGCGGTCGCGGTTGCCGGCGACGGCGACGACGCCGCTCACGGTCTGGTCGGCGACGGCCTGCGCTCCGCCGGCGTGGCCTCCTCGTTCGCCCAGCCCTCGCAGATCCTCGTCACGCGCGCCTTCCGCGAGGCGCTCGCGGCGCACGCGCCGGCGCGCGAGGCCGACCTGCGCCGGGCCGGTACGTTTGCCGACGACAGCGTCCGCACCCACGAGCTGTTCATCGCCGACCGCGAGGCGCGCAAGCGCCGCGCCCGCCGCCTGCTGGTTGCCGGACTGGCGTGCATCGGGCTCGGCGTCCTCGCCGGTGTCGGCGTGCGCCTGTACGACGCCGGCGTGCTGAAGCTGCCGACGCGCGCGTCCGAGCCGGTGGCGGTTGCGCCGGTTCCGGTTGCGCCGGTCGTGACGGCGCCGGCGCCGAAGGTCGAAGCGAAACCCAGGCCGCCGCCGCCTCCGCCACCGGCGGTGATCGTGTTCCAGGTCGTGCCGGGCGGGCGCGTGTTCATCAACGGCCAGGCCCGCGGCGAGCTGCCGGGGCTCAAGCAGCTGGCGCTGCCGGCGGGCCGCTACGAGCTCGAGATTCGCTACCGCAAGGAGGACCCGCTGAGGCGCACGCTCAACCTGCGCGCGGGCCAGCAGGTCGTCATCCAGCACAAGTTCTTCGAGGCGCCGCTGAAGGGCCTGTTCAAGTGAGCGCGCCGCTCAAGCGCCTGGCGCGCTTCGAGATCCTCGGCGAGCTCGGGCGCGGCGCCATGGGCGTGGTCTACAAGGCCACTGACCCGGCGCTGGACCGCACGGTCGCGATCAAGACCATCCTGCTGCCGCTCGACGCCGCCGAGCGCGCCGCGTACGAGGCGCGTTTCCTGCAGGAAGCGCGCGCCGCCGGCAAGCTGGGCCATCCGGCGATCATCACGATCTACGACGTCGGCCGCGAAGGCGACCTCGCCTACATCGCGATGGAGATGCTGCACGGCACCGACCTGCGCCAGCGCATGTCGCAGGGGCGCCTGTCGCCGCACGAGTCGGGGACCATCGCCATGCAGATCGCCGACGGCCTGGCCTTCGCCCACGAGCACGGCGTCGTGCATCGCGACATCAAGCCGGCCAACATCATGCTGCTGCGCGGCGACCGCGTGAAGATCATGGACTTCGGCATCGCGCGGATGCAGACCTCGGACATCAAGACCCAGACCGGCGTGCTGCTCGGCACGCCGAAGTACATGTCGCCCGAACAGGTCGCGGGCCGCCCGCTCGACGAGCGCTCCGACATTTTCTCGCTGGGCTGCGTGCTGTACGAGATGTGGACCGGCCGGCCGGCGTTCAGCGGCACCGACGTCTCGCAGCTGATGCACAACATCGCCCAGGCCACGCCGGTGGCGCCGGGCCGCCTGGCTGCGCTGCCCCCGATCGCCGACCTGATCATCACCCGCGCGCTGGCGAAAGACCCGAACGCCCGCTACCAGAAGGCGGCCGACCTGGCCTCGGACTTGCGATCGGTGACGGTCGAGTTGCCGAAGCTGCCGGTGCCCCCGCACCTGCAGCCGCGCCCGGCGGCGGCGACGCCGGCGAAAGTGGACAAGACCACGGTGCTGACGCGGGCCGACGCGCCGGGACCGGGCGAAGGCACCGTCATCAACCGCACGACCCCCGCCGAATCCGGCACCGTGTGGGCCGTGTCGCGGCGCTTCGATTCGACCAAGGCCCTGCAGCGCCTGAGCGAACCCACGGAGAAGGACCGCGCGAAGCTCGCGCGGCTGCCGCAACCGCCGGGCACGCTGATGCGCATGCTGCGCGATCCGGACCTGCGGCTGCTGTCGGTGCTGCTCGCCGCCGCGATCGCCGGCGGCGTGCTGATCGCGACGGCCTGATCAGTTCCCCAGCAGGGCCCTCTTGAGTTCCGGTGTGGGCGGCACCGGTCCCAGCAGCGTGGACAGCAGCAGCCTGGAAAAGTCCGCGCCCGGTACCGTACCCAGGACCTTGCCGTTGCCCAGGATGTCCACGCGATCGGCGTGGAAAATGTAGGTTTGGGTCTCGCCGCTCCGGCTGGCGGGAATGAGTGCCTTGAATGCTTCGATCCGGTCGCCTGGCAGCCGGCACGAACCCACGCAGTTTTTCTCGAAGGCGTAATCCCAGGCCGTCAGCGTGTCGTCGCGACCGATGGCACGCTTGAACTGCATGTGGAACACGCGCGGCTCGGCGGACCCGAGGATGCGCTCCGCGTCGGCCTCGCGCGCAGCCAGATACAGGCCCGCGACGTAGACGTTCACACGGAAAATGGAGTAGGTGCGCACGCCATAGCCGTTGAGCACCAGCGTGCGCCCGGCCAGGGTCCATTGATCGGGGAGCTTCACGCCTTCCAGTTCCGCCGGCGCCGCCGGCGCCACGAACAAGGCGCACGCAAGCGCCATGGATCTCACGCGCCGGCCCGCCGTGCCTGGTGCAGGAATATCGCCGCGAGCCAGAGCAGGCCCGCATCCTCGATCGGTGACCAGGCGCTCAGGGGCCGTGCGAGATACACGCCGAAGCAGCCACAGTTGGGAAGGTCCAGACCGCGCGACAGCGCCATGAGCAGCCAGGCCAGATACATTGCGTGCATCAGCACCAGGACCAGCGCCGCCCATTGCAGCCGCCGGCCCACGGCGAGCCACGCCGCCAGCCCCAACTCGGTCAGCGTCAGCGCCCAGGCCGATGGGGCCAGCAGCGGCGCCGGCAAGGCGCGAAAACTGTCCACGACCAGGATGAACCCGGGTACATCCAGCAGCTTGCCGGTACCGCTGGCGAGCATCAGCAGCAGGAACAACCCCCGCAGAAAACGGGCGCTGACCGGCATGGCCGGGCCCATCACGGCGCGCGCGGCTGGCGGTTGATGGTCCAGTCATACGGCGTGAAATCGAGCGTGTAACCCTCCGGCAGGGGCGATTGGCGATACCGGTTGGCGAAGGCGATCAGCGACGGCGCCACTGCCAGGAAGTCCTCCGGGAAGAAATCCAGAATTTCGGACAGGTACACCTTGCGGGACGCCACGTCGACGCGGGCATTGCGTTCCTCGGCGAAGAATTCCCGCGCAGCCCGCTCCAGTTGCGCGTCCAGCGTCTCGGCGCGGAACGGCTCGCGCGGCAGGCGTGGACAGCCTACGGACATGCAGTTGAGCGCGAAATGCACGCGCGGATCGCCGAGCGGGCGAATCACCTCGTTCTCGTAAGCGCGCAGGTTCAATCGCCTGCCGCCCACCTCTACGCGCCGCAGGAAAAAGAAGCGGACCTTGCCGAAGCCGGCATTGGTTTCAGGGATGCCGGATTCAAGCACCGCATACATCGCCAAAGCGTTGTAGGCGTTCAGGTGGTAGGCCAGTACATGCTGGGGGGTTGGAAACAAGTCCGGCCGGTTGTCAGGGCTCACGGCGTAGATCCAGGCGACGGTCCGGTCCAGATCTGCTCGATCACGCGCGAGCCCTGCGAAATCGACGCGGCCCTGCGGGTCCACACGCTGTAGCAGCACGCGCGCCCAGGCATCGCGCGGCTCTTCCTCGGGCGCGCGCCCGGACGGCGGGCCGTAGACCGCGCAGCCGCTCAATAACCCCACCATCAGCAGCAGAGCCGCGCGCATCAGACGTTCGGGGCCCGGGCGCGTCGCACGGCGAGCTCCGCCTTGGCAAGGCCGCGTGCATTCTTGCGCGTAAGGTTGACCTCCATCGGCTGGGGTTTCTGATCCTGCAATTGGCCACTGACAGGATCCCAGAACTTGATCACGCCTTCCTTCCTCACTTGCGAGGCCACCAGCAGATAGTCGTCACGCTTGGCGTTGTGAATGCACATTGAGAGCGGCCCTTCCGGCGTCATCACCATGAAAGTGCAGGCCGCGCAACGTTCCGGATCGAGCCGCTGCGCATCCTGGAAATTGTGGAGATGGAAGGACAGCTTGCCGATCCTGCCGCGCGCGACGAGCAGATCGCGCCAGGCCTTGCCCAACAACCGGCCCACCTCGGCGATCGCGCCGGCGAGCAGTCTCGGCCGCATCGCAAGGAAGCCGAGCATCTGCGCGAATAACAGCGGGCGATTGGCGCGCGCAAACCCTGCCGCACCGCTCTCATGCAGCAGCTCCTGCACCAGGGCGGCGTTGGCGAAACCGTCATAGACGCGGCCCGCGATGACCAGCGAGAAGCCGTAACGATTGCAGTCCCGGTGGCCGCCGGCGGCCACGTCGAACCGCAACGGCACGCCGGCGCCCTGCTCGACGGCTGCCTGCACGGTATCCGGCGTCACCGCGACCCGTTCGCGTTCGACACCGCGGCCGCTGGCGGCGCCGGTCTGGAAGGCGGCGAGCCGCACGACATCGCAATTGCGGACGAAAAATCCCACCAGCCCTGGAATGTCGTGGAAGTTGCCGGGATAAACAGTGGTGTTGAAGAACACCGACAGCGGCAGGCCGCGCGCACGCTCGATGTACTCCTGGCGGATTGCGTTGAGCTCGACCTCGCTCCGGTAACCCCGGCGTTCCTGGGTCATGTCGACATGAAAAGCCACGTCTTCGAGACCCGCCTCGCAGAGTTCCTCCAGCAGGTCGCGCGTGGCCTTGATGCCGTTGGTGAACAGGCTGGAGCGCATGTTCTTCCGCTTGATATAACGCACGATCGCGACCAGTTCGTGACGTTTACGCAGCGTCGGGTCGCCGCCGGTCACCTGCACGTCGGTGTTGTCGCCGTAGTGCGCGTGAATCAGGTCAATGCGACGAAAGACTTCCTCCAGCGGAATGTCCTTGAGCGCTTCGGACGACTCCGACAGATAGCAATACGTGCAGTCGAGATTGCAGCGCTGGGTGATCTCCAGGGCGACGCAGCCGATCGGAAAGCGCCGGCCCATCATCTGCCACGGCGCCCACTGCCCGGTTTTCTCCAGTCGCTGCGAGGCGCGCGCCAGCGGCGTCAGCCCGTCTTTCACCAGGGGATATGGCGTCCAGGCGCGGATCTGCTCGGACGTCATGGAGCCCATGGTTCCGGCTACGCCGTCGCGCCCCCGCACGAGGAACCGGCGCCGGCGGTGCAGCCCAGGCAGTGCGCGTCGAAGCGGATGCGCCGGGCGACCAGCGCGTCGAAGTCGAAATCGTAGATCGTGGCGGGCTTGCCGCTGCCGTTGCGCACTTCCATCTCCAGCATCTGGTTGAAGTCGCAGTCGTACAGCGTGCCGTCGTGGCCGACGCTGATCAGCGAGCGGCACATGACGCCCTCGGCCGCGGCCGGATTGAACGCGGCCAGCAGCTTCTCCATGTAGGCGTCGTACTGGCCGGACTTCTCGAGGTGCAGGCGGAAGCGGTTGATCGGCATGTTGGTGATCGTGAACAGGCCGTTGAAGACGATGCCGAACTTGTCCTTCAGCTCGCGCTTGTAGTCGGCCTCGAGCGCAGGCTGCGCCGGCGGCAGGTACGGCCCGACCGGGTTGTACACCAGGTTCAGCACCAGGCCCGTGCCGTCCTGGCCGTAGCCGAGCGCGTTGAGGCGCTGGAGCCCGTTGATGCTCTTCTGGAACACGCCGTTGCCGCGCTGGGCGTCGGTGAAGTACTCCTGGTAGTACGGCAGCGAGGAGATGACCTCGCAGCGGTGCCGCGCGAAGAATTCGGGCAGGTACTCCTTGGACTCTTTGGTCTGCGGGTTGCCGTCGAACGTCACCGTCAGGTTGTGCCGCACCATGACGTGCCGGCCCAGCGTCGTCGCCTGCGCGACGAGCCAGTCGAAGTCCGGGTGCAGCTCCGGCGCCCCGCCGGTGACGTCCAGCTTGGTGATCTGCGGGTGGCGTACGAGGATCTCGACCAGCTTCTCGATCCCGGCCCGCGACAGCTTCTCGGTGCGAGCCGGCGAGGCATCGACGTGGCAGTGCCGGCAGACCTGGTTGCACAGCTTGGTGATGTTGGCCTGCAGCGTGTCGACCGACAGCGGCGGCAGCGTGATCCCGCGCTCGCGCAGCAGCGCGTCGAAGTGGTAGCGCGCGGCCGGCAGGTCGTTGAGCTTGCGGATCGGTACGGCG
>JBOICR010000102.1:0-15300 GCA_050740195.1 Nevskiaceae bacterium
GGCCTGCAGGGCGCGGCCGCGGCCGGCGGGCCGGTCCGGCTGGGTGAAGGCGGCGGCGACGTCGTGACCGGCGGCGACTAGCGCGTCGAGCGCCGGCACCGCGAAGTCGGGCGTGCCAGCGAAGGCCAGCCGCATCGAGGGCAGGCCCTTATGCGCGAACGGACTTGTCCGCGCCCGCGTCGCGCTCTTCGCGCATGCGCTTGAGCAGGCGCTCGCGCTTCAGCGAAGACAGGCGGTCGATGTAGAGCTTGCCGTCGAGGTGGTCGATCTCGTGCTGGATGCACTGGGCCAGCAGGCCCTCGGCTTCGACCTCGAACGGGCGCCCCTTGCGATCCAGCGCGCGAACTTTCACCCGGTGGCTGCGCTTGAGTGTGTCCGATACCCCGGGCACCGACAGGCAGCCTTCGTCGACTTCCTGCGGCTCAGCGGCCTCCAGGATCTCCGGGTTGATCAGGACCAGCGGCTCGCGGACCCCTTCTTCGCGCGAGCAGTCCAACACCGCGATCCGCAGGGGGACCCCGACCTGGGTGGCGGCCAGGCCGACCCCGGGGGCGGCATACATGGTTTTGAACATGTCCTCGATCAGGCGCTGCAGTTCCGCGTCGAAGCGCTCGACCGCCCGGGCCTTCTGGCGCAGGCGCGAATCCGGGTGCTGGAGGATGGTCAGGAGGGCCACGGCGGAGCTATCAGAGGATTTAGTTGCGAAAGTTCGGGCAACTATTTGCTGGAACAGGTTTTTATGCCACAATCGCGTGGCGGGAGGTCTTGGGAGTGGCCGACATGGGGAATGATAACAGCATGCTTCGCCGCGCTGCCGTGGCTGCGTTCGGCGCGGCCTTGGTGCTGGCCGGCGGTTGCGCCACCCAGGAAACCAGCCCTGAGCCGCAGACCACGCCCTACGATGCGGGAACGCAGGAGACGGCGCCGGCCGAGAGCACCGAAGAGGTCGTTCTCAAGGAAACCGCGCCGCTGCGGTATGTCGTCAAGAAGGGCGACACGCTCTGGTCGATCGCGAATATGTTCCTGCGGGACTCCTGGCAGTGGCCGGAGCTCTGGTACGTCAACCCCAAGGTCAAGAACCCACACCTTATTTATCCCGGCGACGAGCTGTACCTGTACTACGTCGACGGCGCGCCGCAGCTGGCCAAGGTCGACGACCAGCCGCCGCCGGTCATCGGCGGCGGGACGGGCCAGACCGGTCCGGCGGACGTGATCCCGCCGGGCGGCCTGGGCAGCTTCACGCCGGGCGCCCGCCAGATGCCGTTGGACCAGGCCATCTATGCGCTGCCGGCGGAGCAGATCCGCGTGTTCCTGCAGGGCCCCCGCGTGATCGATGAGGACGAGCTCGACGACGCGGGCTACATCGTCGACTTCGAGGAGAAGCAGCTGCTCGGCGCGGCCGACTCGATCGCCTATGCGCTGGACCTCGACGAGGACGCCAAAGTCGGCACCTACCAGGTGGTCCGCCGCAGCAAGGAGTACGAGGACCCGGACGACGGCGACGCCATCGGCTACGAAGTGTCGGTGGTCGCCGAAGCCGAAGTGCGCGCGTACGGCGATCCGTCGACGATCTACATCACGCGCTCGTTCATGGAGACGCGCGTCGGCGACCTGTTGCTGGCGCCGGAGACCGACGCGATGGCGCTGCGCTTCATCCCGCATGCGCCGGACAAGGAGATCGACGGCAAAGTCATCTCGGTCTACAACGGGATGGACAATATCGCGCAGTTCCAGATCGTGACGCTGAACCGCGGCAAGGAGCACGGGCTGGAGCCGGGCCACGTGCTGACCGTGTGGCAGACCGGGCGCAAGTCCAAGGACCCGAACAGCTTCCTCGGTGGCTCGGTGCAGCTGCCCGACCAGAAGGCCGGCACCCTCATGGTGTTCAGGGTCGGCGACCGCGTGAGCCACGCGCTGGTGATGTCGGCCAGCCGCGCGATCCGCTTGTTCGACAAGGTCGAAAAGCCCGACCACGCGAATTAGCCTTCGCGGCAGCCCTCTGTCAGATTCCGGCGGGTGACCGCCGACCCTCGAGCACGCCCCCAGGTCGAACATTGGCTGGCGCTGCTGCGCGCCCCCGGCATCGGGCCGGCCTGGGCCCTGCGTTTGATCGAGCGCTTCGGCAACCCTGCGGCGCTATTCGCCGCCGGGACCGAAGCCTGGACCGCGGCCGGGGTGCCGCTCGCGCTGCACCAGGGCCTGCTGAGCCCGGACCGCCCGGGCGTGGACCGCGACCTGCGCTGGCTCGAGGAGGACGGCCGCCACCTGATCACCTGGGCCGACGAGCGCTACCCGCCGCTGCTGCGCGAAATCGCGCAGGCACCGGCGGCGCTGTTCGTGCACGGCGACCCGACGCTGCTCGCGCACCGCCAGCTCGCCATCGTCGGCGCGCGCGCCGCGACGCGGCCGGGCACCGAGATCGCCGAGGGGTTCGCCGCCGAGCTGACCCGCTGCGGGTTCGCCATCACCAGCGGCCTGGCGCTCGGTATCGACGGCGCCGCGCATCGCGGCGCGCTCGCTGCCGGCGGCCACACGCTCGCGGTCTGCGGCACGGGACTCGACCGCGTGTTCCCGACGCGCCATCGCGAGCTGGCGCGCGAGATCGCGGAACGCGGTGCGCTGGTGTCGGAGTTCCCGTGCGGAACGCCGCCGGTCGCCGACAATTTCCCGCGCCGCAACCGCATCATCAGCGGCCTGGCGCTCGGCGTGCTGATGGTCGAAGCGGCGACGCGCAGCGGCTCGCAGATCACGGCGCGGCTGGCCGGCGAGCAGGGCCGCGAGGTGTTCGCGATCCCGGGCTCGATCCACAGCCCGATGTCGCGCGGCCCTCACGCGCTGATCCGCCAGGGCGCGAAGCTGGTCGAGTCCGTGAACGACATCCTCGACGAGCTCTCCGCCCAGCTCGGCGAAGACTTCGCGCGGCCGCCGCCCCGCGAGGCCACGGCCGTGGAGCTCGACCCCGCGCGGCGGCGCGTGCTCGACGCCGTCGGCTTCGAGCCTACAGGCTTCGATCGCCTGATCGAGCGCCTCGCGATGCCGGTCGACGCGCTCAGCGCGGCCCTGCTGACGCTCGAGCTTGACGGCCTGATCGCGACTGCTCCGGGCGGCGCGTACCAGCGCCTCGCCGGCAGCGCGTAGTGGACAAGCGCCCGCCGTTGCCCGTATAAGCAAAGCCCTCATTCCCAGGACGTTCACGCGAATTCGCACGCGATGAGCAAGAACCTCGTCATCGTCGAATCGCCCGCCAAGGCGAAGACGATCAAGAAATACCTCGGCAAGGACTTCGAAGTCATGGCCTCGTACGGCCATGTCCGCGACCTCGTGCCGAAGGACGGCGCGGTCGACACGGAAAAGAACTTCGCGATGAAGTACCAGGTGATCGACCGCAACGCCAAGCACGTCAGCGCGATCGGCAACGCGCTGAAGTCGGCCGACGCGCTGTACCTCGCGACCGACCCGGACCGCGAGGGCGAGGCCATCGCCTGGCACCTGACCGAGCTGCTCAAGGAAAGGAAGCTGCTCAAGGACAAGGACGTCAAGCGCGTGGTGTTCTACGAGATCACCGAGCGCGAGGTGAAGCACGCGGTGGCGAACCCCCGCGAGATTTCCGGCGACCTGGTCAACGCCCAGCAGGCGCGCCGCGCGCTCGACTACCTGGTCGGCTTCAACCTGTCGCCGCTGCTGTGGCGCAAGGTCGCGCCGGGCCTGTCGGCCGGCCGCGTGCAGTCGCCCGCGCTGCGCCTGATTTGCGAGCGCGAGGCGGAGATCAAGAAGTTCGTGCCGCAGGAGTACTGGACGGTCGATGCGCGCGCCGAGAAGGGCGAGCAAGCCTTCACCGCCAGGCTGGTCGAGTACGACGGCGAAAAGCTCGAGCAGTTCACGCTCGGCAAGGCCGGCGACGCCGACAAGGCGAGGAAAGCCATCGAGGCCGCCGCTGGCGGCAAATTGACCGTCACCGAGGTGAAGAAACAGCAGCGCCGGCGCAACCCGTCGCCGCCGTTCACGACCTCCACCCTGCAGCAGGAAGCCAACCGCAAGCTCGGCTTCACCGCCAAGCGCACGATGCGCGCCGCACAGGACCTGTTCGAGGGCGCGGACATCGACGGCGAGCTGACCGGACTCATTACCTACATGCGTACCGATTCGGTCTCGCTGTCCGCCGACGCGATCACCGAGATCCGCGAGCTGGTCGCCCGGCGTTACGGCAAGAAGGCGCTGCCCGACGAGCCGCGCGTCTACAAGGCCAAGTCCAAGAACGCGCAGGAAGCGCACGAAGCGGTGCGGCCGACCTCAGCCGCGCGCACGCCGGATTCGGTCGCGAAGTACCTGTCGCCGGACCAGGCGCGGCTGTACGAGCTGATCTGGAAGCGCGCGGTGGCGAGCCAGATGGAAGCCGCCCTGTTCGACACCCTCGCCGTGCAACTGGCGGCGGGCAGCCGGCACGCGTTCCGCGCCAACGGCCAGACGCTGATCGAAGCCGGCTACCTCGCCGCCTACGACATCCAGGCCGCTGACCCGGCCGAGGTCGACCATGAGGACGACGAAGCGCGGCTGCCGGTGCTCGAGCAGGGCGACGTGGTGAAACTGCTCGAGGTGATTCCGGAGCAGCACTTCACCGAGCCGCCGCCGCGTTACACCGAAGCGAGCCTGGTCAAGACGCTCGAGGAATTCGACATCGGCCGGCCGTCGACCTACGCCAGCATCATCAACACGCTGGTGGCGCGCCGCTACGTCGAGATGCAGGGCAAGGCGTTCATCCCGACCGACACCGGCATCGTCGTCAACCGCTTCCTGACCGAGCATTTCGCGCACTACGTGGACTACAAGTTCACGGCGCACTTCGAGGACGAGCTCGACGAGATCTCGCGCGGCGAGCGCGAGTGGCAGCCGGTGCTGAAAGAGTTCTGGGATGACTTCAAGCCGACCGTCGACGAGAAGATGGAGCTGTCGCGCGCCGAGGTGAACGAGGCGCGCGTGCTCGGCACCGATCCGGCCAGCGGCAAGCCGGTGTCGGCGCGGCTCGGGCGGTTCGGGCCGTTCGTGCAGATCGGCACCAAGGACGACCCGGAGAAGCCGCGTTTCGCCTCGCTGCGCCCCGGCCAGCGCCTCGACTCGATCACGCTCGAGCAGGCGCTCGACCTGTTCCTGCTGCCGCGCAAGCTCGGCGTGACACCGGAGGGCGAGGAAGTCGTCGCCGCGATCGGCCGCTTCGGCCCCTACGCCAAGTTCGGCACCAAGCTGTTCGTGTCGCTGCGCAAGGAGGACGATCCGTTCACGGTGACCCTCGATCGCGCGCTGGAACTGCGCAAGCTGAAAATCGAGGCGATGGATGCCGCCACCCTGCTGCGCTTCGACGGCAGCAAGATTCGCGTGATCAAGGGCCGGTTCGGGCCCTACATCCAGGACGAGGGGCGGCGCGCGAGGATTCCCAAGGGCAAGGATTACGCTTCGCTGACGCTGGAAGAGTGCAGCGCACTGCTCGACGAACAGAACGCCAAGGGCCGCAAGAAGAAGAAGAAGGCCGAAGCGGCGGCGCCGGCAGAACAGGGCGCGGTCGCCAAGCCGGCGAAAGCGCCGGCGAAAAAGAAGGCCCCGGCGGCGACGAAGAAAAAGGCGGCGCCGAAGAAGGCCGCCGGACGATAGGGCAGGGCCCATGCCCTCGCGCCTGCACCTCGACCTCGCCTGCCATGCGCTGGCCGCCGGCGGCGTGATCGCGTATCCGACCGAAGCCGTGTGGGGCCTGGGCTGCGAGCCGCTGAACCGGCACGCCTGCAAGCGCGTGCTGTCGCTCAAGCGTCGCGCCGGCGGCAAGGGATTCATCCTGATCGCCTCGGAGTTCGCGCAGGCCGAGCCGTTCCTCGCGTCGGTGCCGCGCGCCAGGCTCAAGCCGGTGCTGGCGAGCTGGCCGGGACCGGTCACCTGGCTGCTGCCAGCGGCGTCGTGGGTACCCGTGCACCTGACCGGCGCGCATGACACGCTGGCGATCCGCGTCACGGCGCATCCGGTGGCGCGCGCACTGTGCCAGCAGTACGGCGGTCCGATCGTGTCGACCAGCGCCAACCTTTCCGGTCGCGCGCCGGCGCGCACCGCGCTGCAGGTCCAGCGCCAGTTCGGCGCGAAGCTCGACTACCTGCTGGCGGGAGCGCTCGGCGGCCTCGACCAGCCGACCCCGATCCGCGACTTCGCGAGCGGCAAGACGGTGCGCGCATGAATCCCATCGCATGAACCCCATCCCATGAACGTCGGCCAGCACGAGATCGCCGAGGTCGAGGCCTGCCTGCGCGCGCTGCAGGACCGTTACTGCGCCGCGCTCGAGGCCGAGGATGGCGGCGCCAGGTTCACGGCCGACGCCTGGCAGCGCGAGGCCGGCGGCGGCGGCGAGACGCGCATCCTGACCGGCGGCGCGGTGTTCGAGCGCGCCGGCGTCGGCTTCTCGTTGGTGCACGGCGACGCGCTGCCGCCGGCCGCAACCAGGCAGCGCCCCGAACTGGCCGGACGCAAATGGAAGGCGCTCGGCGTTTCGCTGGTGGCGCATCCGCGCAACCCGTATGTGCCGACCACGCACTGCAACCTGCGCTTCTTCGTGGCGCAGCATGGCGAAGACACGGTCTGGTGGTTCGGCGGCGGCTTCGACCTGACGCCGTACTACGGCTTCGAGGGCGACGCGCGTCATTGGCATGCCGCAGCGAAGGACGCCGCCGGCGAGGCCTATCCGTTCTTCAAGAAATGGTGCGACGAGTATTTCTACCTGCCGCACCGCCAGGAGCCGCGCGGCATCGGCGGGCTGTTCTTCGACGACTGGACGCTCGGCGGTTTCCGCACGGCGTTCGCCACGGCCAGGAGCGTCGGCGACCATTTCCTGCCGGCCTACCTGCCGATCGTGCACGCGCGCAAGGACACGCCGTACGGCGAGCGCGAGCGCGAGTTCCAGTTGTACCGCCGCGGCCGCTACGTCGAGTTCAACCTGGTGCACGACCGCGGCACGCTGTTCGGCCTGCAATCGGGCGGGCGCACCGAGTCGATCCTGCTGTCGATGCCGCCGCTGGCGTCGTGGCGCTACGACTGGGCGCCGGAGCCGGGCTCGAAGGAAGCGGAGCTGTACGAAAAATTCCTCGTGCCGCGCGACTGGATCGCATGACACTGACCGAACTGCGTTACCTCGTGAACCTCGACAAGGAGCGTCATTTCGGGCGCGCCGCCGAGCGCTCGTTCGTGTCGCAGCCGACGCTGTCGGTCGCGGTCAAGAAGCTCGAGGACCAGCTCGGCGTGATCCTGTTCGAGCGCAACCGCGGCGAGGCGCGGCCGACGCCGGTCGGCGAGCGCATCATCGCGCAGGCCCGCCGCGTGCTGGCCGAGGCGGCGCTGGTCGAGGACATCGCCAGGCAGGGCCACGACGCGCTCAGCGGCGCGCTGCGCCTGGGCGCGATCTACACCGTCGGTCCTTACCTGTTGCCGGTGCTGGTGCCGCTGCTGCGCAAGCGCGCGCCGCAGATGCCGCTGGTGGTCGAGGAGAACTTCACTGCCGTGCTGCTCGAGCAGCTGCGCGCCAACGAGCTCGACGTCGTGATCGTGGCGCAGCCGATCGACCCGCAGGGGCTGCAGACCTGGGCGTTGTACGACGAGCCGTTCGTCGCGCTGCTGCCGCCGGACCACCGCTGGAGCGCCGAGGGCGCGATCCCGTCCAGGCGGCTCGCCGAGGAGAAGCTGCTGCTGCTCGGCCCGGGCCACTGCTTCCGCGAGCAGGTCATCGAGGCCTGCCCCAAGTGCGTCGACCCCGACAGCGACGGCCCGCGTCCGCACACCGGCAGCTCGCTCGAAACCATCCGCTACATGGTGGCGTCGGGCCTCGGCATCACCGTGGTCCCGCGCAGTTCGGTCGAGAATCGTCCCGACGAACCGACGCTGCTGGTGGCGCGCCCGCTGGCCAAGCCGGAGCCGTCGCGGCGCATCGTGCTGGCGTGGCGGCGCACCTTCCCGCGCGCCAAGGCGGTCGCGGCGCTGCGGTCGGCGATTCTCGAATCGGGCATGAAAGGCGTACAGTTCGTCGTCCAGGCCCAACCCGAAGCCGGCACTTAAGGAGAGCCCATGTTCAAGTTCTGCGGCAAGCGACCGGCCGATCTGGGCGTCCGCGACGGCAAGTTCACCGCGGCCAGGACCTGGAAGCCCAACTGGGTGAGCAGCCAGGTCGCCGCGGACGACGCGCACTACATCGCGCCGATCATGGCGGCCGGCGATGCCGGCGCGGCCATCCAGCGCGTGGCGCAGGCCGTCGGCGCGATCCCCCGCGCCAACATCGTGGAGCAGAAGGGGCCGTATCTCTACGCCGAGTTCAGCACCAGGCTGATGGGCTTCACCGACGACGTCGAGTTCTTCGCCGACGGCAAGGCCCTGCAGGTGCGCTCGTCGTCGCGCCTGGGCGTGCGCGACTTCGACGTCAACCGCAAGCGCGTCGAAGCGCTGCGCGCCGAGCTCGAAAAGTAGCAGCGCCCCGTGGGAGCGGCCCATCGCCGCGACGCTGTTTGTCAGGCGCGACCGCTTAGCAGCAACACCCCGATCACAACCAGCAGCACCGCGAACGCTCGCCGCAACGCGCGCGGCGGCAGCCGGTGCGCCAGGCGCGCGCCGAGCGGCGCCGTCGCCACGCTCGCCACCGCGATCGCCGCGAACGCGGGCAGCGCGACGTAACCGAGGCTGAACTCCGGACGCCCGGCGGCGGCCCAGCCCGCCACGACGAAGCCGGCGGCGCCGGCCCACGCGATCGGCACGCCGCAGGCGGCCGAGGTGCCGACCGCCTGCCGGATCGGGACGCCGCGCCAGGTCAGGAACGGCACCGTCAGCGATCCACCGCCGATGCCGATCAGCGCGCTGAGCAGGCCGATGACGCCGCCGGCCGACAGCAGGGCGGCGTCGCCCGGCAGGCCATGGCCCTGCGCCGGCTTGCGGTCGAGCAACATCTGGATCGCGACCAGCACCGCACCGGCGCCGACGATCCGTTGCAGCACCAGGCCCGGCAGTGCGTGCGCGACGAACGCGCCCGCGATCGCGCCGAGCGCGAGTCCCGGGGCGAAGCGCAGGAACACCGGCCACAGCACGCCCTGGCGGCGGTGATGGGCGAGCATTGACGACACCGACGTCGCCGAGATCACCGCCAGCGACGTGGCGACGGCAACGTGCATGACGACCGCGGGTCCGACGCCCTGCCAGGACAGCACGAAGGCCAGCGCCGGCACCATGATCAGGCCGCCGCCCACCCCGAACAGCCCCGCCAGCAGGCCGGCCGCGACGCCGGTGACCGCGTAGATCAGCAGGGTTTCCATCGCCTTGCCCTAGAATCGGAACACTTTTCATCGTAACCGGAAGTCATGCCCTCACGGCACGCCAATCTTGTGGCTGCAGCGCTGCTGGTCGCGGCAGCCGACGCCGTCGGCGCCCCGGCCGCCCCCCCGGCCGTGGCCGTGCGCGTCGAGTTCCGCGCAGCGCTCGAGGCCGCCGCGCAGCCGCAAGGCAAGCCCGACAGCGCGGCGCTGCGCGCGTACCAGCTGTATCCGTATGTCGAGGCCGCGCGCCTGCGCGAGGCGCTGGCGCGCGTGAACGCGGGCACGCGCCCGGCTTCGCTCGAGACGCGCGTGCACGCGCTGCTGGCGCGCAACACCGACGAGCCGGCGACGCGCGAGCTGCGCTATGCCTGGCTGAACTACCTGGGCGAGCGGCAGGCCTGGAGCGCTTTCCAGGCCGAGGCGCCGGCGGTGCCGACCGACCTTGCGTTGCGCTGCTACGCGCTGCGCGCGCGGACGGCCGCGGCTGCGCCCGATGCGCTGCGCGAGGAAGCGCTCGCGCTGTGGCTGCCGCACCGCGAGCGTCCGGCGGCGTGCGAGCCGGTGTTCCAGTGGCTCGAAGCGCCCGGCCGGCTCGCGGCCGCGGAGACCGAATCGCGCGCGCTGTTCGCGGCGCGCAACCGCCTGCGCCTGCCGACCTCGCTGGCGCAGTTGCCGGCCGAGCGCCGCGCGCTGGTGCAGTTCCAGGAGCGCCTGCGGGTCGCGCCCGGGCGGGAGCTGAAAGCCTACCTCGCGAACGGCGCGCCGCCGCCGCTCGCGCCCGGCAGCGTCGAAGTCGCGGAAGCGCTGGTCAATGCCTTCGACGCCGTGGCGCGGCGCGAGTCGGCCGCGGCGGGCGCGCTGTTCGCGGGGCTGGTGAAGCAGAAAGCGTTCACCGAGGCGCAGCGCAACGGGCTGCGCCTGTCGCGCGCGCTGGGGCTGGCCTACGACCTCGACGCCGACGCGGTCGATGCGTTCGAGGACCTGCCGGAGGAGGCGTTCGATGCCTTGGCGCGCGAATGGCGCGTGCGCTCCGCGTTGCTGAACAAGCAGTGGCGGCTGGCGCTCAAGTGGATCGACGCGATGCCGCCGGTGCAGCGCGACGAGCCGCGCTGGCGCTACTTCCGCGCGCGCCTGATCGAGCGCAACCACCTGAAGCAGGCGCGCGAGATCTACACGGGCCTGTCGCGCGAGCGCGAGTTCTACGGCTTCCTCGCGGCCGAGCGGCTCGGCCAGCGCCCCGAGCTGCGGCCCAGGCCGATCGACGACGACCTCGCCGTGCAGGCCGAGCTCGCCGCGCTGCCGGCGATGCGGCGCGCGCAGGAGCTGGTGGCCTGCGACCTGCCCGAGCTGGCTCGCGCGGAACTGCGCCATGCACTGCGCGACCGCGCGGCCGGCCCGCGGGCCCAGGCGGCGCGACTGGCCGCCAGCTGGGGCTGGCACGTGCCGGCGGTGCAGCTGCTGAGCGAACTGCAGCTGTGGGACGACCTGTGGCTGCGCTATCCGCGCCCGTGGGACCCGCAGGTCGAGGCCGCGGAGCGCGATACCGGGCTCCCCGGCGACTGGCTGTACGCCGTGCTGCGCAGCGAGAGCCTGTACGACCCGCGCGCCGTCTCGAACGCGGATGCGCTCGGGCTGCTGCAGCTGCTGCTGCCGACCGCGCGCCAGGTCGCGCAGCGCGCCGGGCTGCCGGCGCCGGCCCGCGACGACCTGTTCCGCCCCGAGGTCAACATCGCGCTCGGCGCGCGCTACCTGCGCGAGCTGCACGCGAGGTATCGCGACCGCTTCATCGTGACGCTGGCGGCGTACAACGCCGGACCCAGCCGCATCCCGCAGTGGCTGCCGCGCGACACCGTCGACGCGGAGATCTGGATCGAGAACATCCCGTTCAACGAGACGCGCAGCTACGTCCAGCGCACGCTCGCCAACGTCGTGATCCTGGGCTGGCGCCGCAACGGCCAGCCGGCGGCACTGCTGCCGCTGCTGGGGCCGATCGCGCCGGTGGCGGTGGCTGACGGCGGCGTGCGATGAAACGCTACTGCGTCGGCGGCGCGATCCGCGACGAGCTGCTCGGCCTGCCGGTGAAAGAGCGCGACTGGGTCGTGGTCGGCGCGACGCCGGAGGAAATGGCAGCGGCCGGCTACACGCCGGTCGGCAAGGACTTCCCGGTGTTCCTGCACCCGCAGACCCGGGAAGAACACGCGCTGGCGCGCACCGAGCGCAAGAGCGGGCTCGGCTACCACGGCTTCACCTTCCACACCGGGGCCGACGTCACCATCGAGCAGGACCTGTCGCGGCGCGACCTCACGGTCAACGCCATCGCGCAAGACGAGGACGGCAGGCGGGTGGATCCGTACGGTGGCCGGCGCGACCTCGAGGCCCGCGTCCTGCGCCACGTCTCGCCCGCATTCGCCGAGGATCCGGTGCGGATCCTGCGCCTGGCGCGCTTCCACGCGCGCTTCGCGCCGCTGGGATTCGCGGTCGCGCCCGACACGCTGGCGCTGATGCGCTCGATGGTCGCGGCCGGCGAGGCCGATGCGCTGGTCGCCGAGCGCGTGTGGCAGGAGACCGCCAAGGCGCTCGCCACCGAACGGCCGTCGGTGTATTTCACGACGCTGCGCGAGTGCGGGGCGCTCGCGCGCGTGATGCCCGAGCTCGATGCGCTGTTCGGCGTGCCACAGCGCGCCGATTACCACCCGGAGGTCGACAGCGGCGTGCACACGATGATGTGCGTGGAAGCCGCCGTGCGCATGGGCTTCGCGCTGCCGGTGCGCGTGTCGGCGCTGCTGCACGACCTGGGCAAGGCGAAGACGCCGCGCGCCGAGTGGCCGAGCCACAAGCAGCACGAGCGCCGGGGCGTGCCCCTGGTCGAGCAGTTCTGCGAGCGGCTGCGCGTTCCGGCCGACTGCCGCGATCTCGCCGTCATCCATACCCGGGAGCACCTGATCATTCACCAGGCACTCGAGTTGCGGCCCGAAACCCTCGCCGAGCTGCTCGAGCGCGTGGACGCCGCGCGCCGGCCCGAGCGCTTCGCGCAGCTGCTCGAGGCCTGCCTGTGCGATGCGCGCGGGCGCACCGGCTACGAGAATTGCGAGTACCCGCCAGTGCCCTACCTGCGCGAGGCGGCGCGTGTCATGCTCGAGGTGCAGGCCGGCGACCTGGCCAGCTCGGGCCTGACGGGCGCGGCGATCGGCCAGGAGCTGCGCCGGCGCCGGATCGAAAAACTCGGCGCCTGGGTCGCCTCACAACGCCAGCAGCAGTAGCGCGCCGACGCCGATCCGGTACCACGCGAACGGCGTGAAGCGGTGGGTCTGGATGTAGACCAGCAGCCACTTCACGGCGACGAACGCGACGATCGCGGACACGACGAATCCCACGACGAGCTCGCCCAGCGGCTCGCTGGCGAGCGAGCCGCCTTGCGCGGCCTCGAAGGATTCCAGCGCGGTCGCGGCGAACATCGTCGGAATCCCGAGCAGGAACGCGAACTCGGTCGCTGCCGGGCGCGAGCGGCAGCCCGCCAGCATCGCGGCGAAGATCGTCGCCGCCGAGCGTGAGGTGCCGGGGAAGACGGCCGCGAGCACCTGCGCCAGGCCGACCACGACGGCAACCGTCCAGGTGATCCGCGCCTCCGGCGGCTTTCCGGCGACCCACCATTCGACGGCGAAGATGGCGAAGCCGCCGACGATCAAGGCCGACGCCACCGGCGCGACATCCTCGGGCAGTTCGAGGCCGAGCTTCTTGGCGGCCAGTCCGCCGATGCAGGTCAGCAGGAAGGCGGCGCCGAGCTTGAGCGCGTAGTCGCGATTCAGGTCCAGCAGGCGGCGCCAGTAGATCAGCACGACGGCCACGATTGCGCCGGCCTGGATCGCGATGTTGAACAGGTCGGAGCGCCGGCCGAGCCAGTGCTCGGCGATCAGCAGGTGACCGGTGCTGGAGATCGGCAGGAATTCGGTGATGCCCTCGATGATGCCGAGGAGGATGGCTTCGATGAGGTTTTCCACACGCGCTAGGATACTTGAGCATGAGCCCCGCCAACGAAGCTGACGCTCCCGTAGTCCTCGTCACCGGCGCTGCCCGGCGCATCGGCGCGGCGATCGCGCGCACGCTGCACGCTGCCGGCTGGAACGTGGCGATCCACTACCGGGCCTCGGGCGGCGAGGCGCGCTCGATCGAGCGCGAGCTCAACAAGGCGCGCGCCGATTCCGCCGCCAGCCTGCGCGCCAACCTGCTGGACCTGCGCGCCATCGACAAGCTCGCCGCCGACGCGCACGCGCGCTGGGGCCGGCTCGATGCGCTGGTCAACAACGCCTCGAGCTACTACAAGACCCCGCTGGTCGAGCTCACCGAAGAGCAATACGACGACCTGACCGGCAGCAACCTCAAGGCGCCGCTGTTCCTGACCCGCGCCTGCGCGAAGCTGATGACGCAGGGCGCGATTGTGAACATCGCCGACATCCACGCGGCGCGGCCGATGAAGAACTACGCGGTGTATTGCGCGGCCAAGGCGGGGGTGGTGTCGCTGACCGAGTCGCTGGCGCGGGAGCTCGCGCCACGCATTCGCGTCAACGCGATCGCGCCCGGGCACGTGCTGTGGGCCGACCAGAGCACCATGACCGCCGCGCAGCGCGAGGCGGAAGTCGCGCGCGTGCCGCTGGAACGGCTGGCCCGGCCCGAGGAGATCGGCCTGGCGGCGGCGTTCCTGCTGTCGCCGGCCGCGGCTTACATTACCGGCGCGACCTTACCGGTCGATGGCGGGTTGAGGCTCGCGTAGCGACGTCCCGGCGATAATCCGGCTCAAGGGCACACCAGGAGGGACACCGATGGTCAAGGTCAGGAAAGTCGATTACTTCGTCATGAAGGCGAAGAACCGCGCCGGCGAAGGCGCGCGCCTGCTCAAGGCGCTCAAGAAGCACGAGGTCGGGCTGCTCGCGTTCACGGCGTTCCCGCACGGCGCTGGCGCGCAGGTGGATTTCATTCCGGAGGACTCGCGCGCGTTCCTGTCCGCGGTCCGGGCGCTGGACTGGGAAGTCAGCGCGCGCAAGACCGGCTTCGTGGTGCAAGGCAAGGACAAGACCGGCGCGCTGGCGGCCCTGCTGAACAAGCTCGGCAAGGCCGGCGTCAACGTAATCGCGCTCGACGGCGTTGCTGCCGGCAAGAAACGCTTCGGCGCGATCTTCTGGGTCGCGCGGGGCGACGTCGCCAAGGCGGCCAAGCTGCTCGACGCCGCCTGAGCCTCAGGCTTTCTGCGCGAGGATCTCGAACAACATCGGCGTCGTCATGCGCGTGACGCCGTCGCGCTCGGCCTCGCGCAGCTCGGCGTGCAGCCGCGCGATCCATGCTTCGTCGACCCGGCCGAGCTCAAGCAGGCGGCGCGGACCGGTCTCGACGTAAGCCGCCAGCCAGCGCCACAGCGGGTCGTGCGGGCCGACGGTCCAGATGATCGGGTCGACCTGCCGCACCCGCATGCCGTGGGCCTCCAGCAGCGCCGGCAGCTCGCGCGCGACGTCGGGCTCGCTGCCCGACTCTCGCCACGACGCCATCACGTGGCCGACGAATTCCTCGAGCAGCGGCCGGTGCGGCGCCATGCGCCAGGTCCGGTAGTCGGCGTACTCATGGAACAGCGCGACGCCGCCGGGCTTGAGCGCGGCGGCCACGTGAGCGGCGAGTCTCTCCGGCGCGGCGACGAACGAGCCGACCCAGCGGCACCAGCTCGCATCCATGTCCCTGGCGGGCAGCGGCTGCATCACGTCGTGCTCGACGTAGCGCACCTGCGCGAGGCCACGCGCGCGGCACTGCGCCATGCCGAAGGCGGCGAAGCGCGTCGAGCGCTCGACCGCGACCACTTCGCCGCGCGGCCCGACGCGCGCCGCGAGGTCGACGGTGGCGTAACCGGGGCCGGCGCCGACGTCGACGATGCGCATGCCCTCCTTGAAGCCGGCGCGATCCCACCCGGCCAGCATGCGCGGCCGCCACAGTTCGTGCTGCA
>JBOICR010000103.1:0-3186 GCA_050740195.1 Nevskiaceae bacterium
AGTCTCGGCTCGCCGTGGCGCGGCGACCCTCGCTGCGCTCGGGCTCCGCTCGGCTGCGCTTGATTCCCCTTCGGGGGCCACGCCGCCCCGCTCCGGATCGCTCATCTGCTCAAGCAGAAACCACTGACCGATCCGGTCGGGCCCGGTGTGCCCGGATCACGGAAGTAGAGCGCAGCCGGACCGGAGCCCGCAGGGCGCGGCGCAGCGGCGAGCGAGCCATGGCGAGCGAGTGCAAGCCGCGGTCCGGCGAGCCATGTAGCGAGACGGGCACACCGGTCCCGACAAAAGCCCGCTGCGGGGAGCCGCGCCGATCCGCTCCTTCGACCTAGGTCTTTGGCAGCAGCACGAGCTCAGTGCCGGACAGGCGGTCGTGCCAGGCGCGCCGCGCCGGGTCGAGAGCGCTCCACAGCACGCCCGCGCCGAGCGGCAGCCACGCGATCCAGGCGAAGGCGTAGCGCGCCAGCGCGACCGGCCAGTTGAGCGGCCGGCCGTCCACGCTGCGCAGCTGCAGGCGCCAGGCGCGCATGCCCAGCGTCTGGCCGCCATGGGTCCACGCGAAGCCGAACAACAGCGCCCCGGCGCCGACCAGCTCGGCGCGGAACACGTGCACGTTGTAGGGCAGGCCGGCGGCGCCGCGCAGGAACAGGTCGGCCATGGCGACCACCATCCAGACGGCGGCCAGCAGCAGCGCGTCGTACAGCGCGCTGGCGAGCCGGCGCCACAGTGGCGCGGGCAGGACGATGGCGCTCATGCGCCGGCCTTCGACGGTGCCCGCGGGCGCCAGCCGGCGAGCAGGCAGCAGCCGATCACCAGCACCATGCCCGCGATCGAGGCAGCGTCCGGCCGCTCTCCCCACAGGCCCCAGCCGATCAGGCCGCCGAACACGACGGCGACATAGGTGAATGCGCCGATGCGCGCGGCGGGCGCCAGCGCGTAGGCCCGCGTCAGGCACAGCTGCCCGAGCGTCGCCAGCACGCCGATGGCGACCAATAGCGCCAGCGCGCCTGCGGGAACGGCGCTCCAGCTCCACGCCAGCGGCACCGCTGCAATCAAGGTCGACATGGCCGAAAAGTAGAACACGATGCGCGGCGCCGGTTCGGTGTCGGCGATCCGCCGGATGCTGACCATCGCCGCGGCCGCGCAGATTCCGGACAGCACGCCGGCGGCGCTCGCCGGCGAGATCGCCAGCCCGGCTTCGGGGCGCGCGATCAGCACGATGCCGACGAGCCCGAGCGTCACGGCCGGGAAGATCACGGGTGACGGCGGCTCGTGGATCCAGGCCCAGGCGATGAACGGGATGAACAACGGCGTGCTGTAGGTCAGCAGGATGGCCTCGGCCAGGTGCAGGTGCGCCAGCGCGTAGAAAAACAGGTACATCGCGCAGGTGCCGAACGCCGCGCGCCACAGGTGGCCGCCGAGGCGCTCGGTGCGGATCGCGCCGGCGCCCTGGCGCAGCAGCCACGGCAGCAGGATCAGCAGACTCACCGCGCAGCGGAAGAATACGATCTGCTCACTGGACACCTCGCGCGCCGCGACCTTCACGCCCGCGGCCATCAGCGAGAAGGCAAGGGCGGCCAGCACTGCGAACAACGCGCCGAGGCGCACGTTGTCGGTCGCGCGCAAGGCGCCGCTGGCGGGGGTGGGGCGGAGCTCGGTCATTCGGCGCTACAATTTAATTCATTCCCGGGGGGGTGAACGCTTGACTCCGCAGCGATTGGCTACGACGGGGGCCATTGCCGCCTTGGCGGTTTGCGTGGCCTGCCTGATCAGCTGGGCGCTACTGTGGCGCGTCCTGGGCGGCGTGCTGCCGGCACTGTTCGTGATGCCGTTGACCGCGCTGTGTTGCGGCATGGTCGCCGGCGCACTGATGCTGGTGCTGCGCAGGGCGCCGGCCTGGCAGGCCCGCGTGCTGGCCGGGCTGATCGTGCTGATCGCGCTCACGGTGCTGCTCGAGTACCTGCTCAGCGTCTCCGGCGGCATCGAGCGCTACGTGTTCCCGGAAGCCTCACGCACGCTGCTGGGTGGCTCCTACCCGGGGCGCCCGGCGCCGCAGCTGGCGCTGATCCTGATGTTCCTGGGTCTCGCGCTCTGGTTCCTCGCCGTGCCGCGCAGCTATCGCTTCGACTTCGCGGACCTCGGCATCGGGCTGGCCCTGTTCCTGTCGTTCATGGTGTTGATGGGCCATGCGTTCCAGGCCACAGCCCTGTACGCGTCGGCGGGGGGCGGCAAGGTCGGCATGTCGGCGGTCGAGGCTCTCCTGACGCTCTGGCTCGCGCTCGCGGCGCTGTGCCTGAATCCGCAGGGCGTCGTCGCTTCCTACCTCGCCGACGGCGCGGCCGGCTCGGCCAAACGTCGCATCATCCCGGCGATCGTCATGGTGCCGGTGACGCTGGGCGTGCTGCAGTACTGGATCGTCAGGCTCGGCGCGCTGGATTTCTCTTTGGCCGCGGCGCTGATGGTCACCGCCAACATCGTCGTGTTCATCGGCTTCGCCGAATGGGTCAGCCGGTTCCTGGCGCGCCTCGAGGAGGAGCGCACCGGCATCTACGTCAAGCGCGAGACCGCGGCCAAGCAGGAAGGCATGACCGACATGCTGACGGCGCTGCTGAACCGGCGCGGCTGGGACCAGGCGGTCAAGGAAGCCGAGGCGCGCTGCCGCAAGGACAACCTCAACGCCTGCGTGATCGTGATCGACCTCGACGGGCTCAAGAAAATCAACGATACGGAAGGCCACGCGCGCGGCGACGACTTCATCCGCCGCGCCGGCAACGCGCTGAAGATCGCGGCGCGCCACGAGGACGTGCTGGCGCGGCTGGGCGGCGACGAATTCGCCTGCCTGTCGGTCGGCTGCCAGCCCGAGCACGCCAACGCGGTGCTCAAGCGCCTGTCGCAAGCGCTGCAAAAGGCCGGCGTGCCGGCGTCGCTGGGGCACGCCATGCGTGATCTGGCCGGGTCGATTCCGGGCGCCTTCCAGGAAGCCGACCAGGCGATGTATCAGCACAAGCGCGCCCGCAAGTCCGCGCCAAAACCGGAAAAGCCAGCATAATCAATCCGTTGATGCAGGAGCATCGGCGCCTGCGTCTACCATCGTCTAATAGTCCCCGGGCGGGCGTCCTTTGCAGAATCGTGGGACATCAGAGCACGGGGGAAACATGACCGACGCCGCCAGCGAGCCCAGGCTCCGCG
>JBOICR010000104.1:0-12344 GCA_050740195.1 Nevskiaceae bacterium
GTGCTGCTGAAGGAGTTCCGCGGCAGCCGCAACCACATGGCGATAGTGGTCGACGAGTACGGCGGCGAGTCGGGCCTGCTCACGATCGAGGACGTGATCGAGCAGATCGTCGGCGAGATCGCCGACGAGTACGACGAATCGGAGAGCGCCAAGATCCTCAAGCAGGACGAGCGGCGCTACCTGGTGAACGGCCTGACGCCGGTCGCCGACTTCAACCAGTACTTCAAGGCGGACCTGCCGCTCGACGAGTTCGACACGATCGGCGGCCTGGTTGTGCACCGCTTCGGTCACATGCCGCGCCGGGGCGAGAGCGTGCGCATCGAGCGCTTCGGCTTCAACGTCCAGCGCGCCGACACGCGGCGCGTGCAGCAGTTGCAGGTGACCGTGACGCCGGAAGCATGACGGCGTCACGGTCATCCTGAGGCGCGCAGCGCCGAAGGATCTCCCGGTACCCAGAATGCCGTTCCCGGCCCTTCATCGCCTGCGTTGGCCGCTCGTGCCGCTGCTCGGCGTGCTGGCGACGGCCGGCTTCGCCCCCTTGGGTCAGTGGTACCTGAGCGTGCTCGCGCTGGCGCTGCTGCTGTCGCTGACCGGCAAGGCGACGCCGCGGCGCGCGGCCGCGCTGGGCTGGCTGTTCGGCTTCGCCCATTTCGCCACCGGCATCTACTGGGTCTACATCAGCACCCACGTGTACGGCGGCGCTCCGGCCTGGCTCGCCGTCCTGCTGGTGATCGCGCTGTCCAGCTATCTCGCGCTGTACCCGGCACTGGCGGTAGGCCTGTCGGTCCGGCTTGGCTTGCTGCGGAGCCCGGCCGGCTGGATCGGCGTGCCGGCGCTCTGGACCCTGCTCGAGCTGGTGCGGGGCTGGTTCTACAGTGGCTTTCCATGGCTGAGCCTGGGGGAGGTGGCGGTGGATATCCCCGTGGCCCGGCTGGCGCCGCTGGTCGGGGTCCCCGGGCTGTCCGCCGTCCTGATGTTGGCGGCCTACGCGTTGTACCGGCTGGGTCAGGCGACCACCCCTCGCGGGCGGCTGCTGGCCGTGGGGGTCCTGGTCGCCCCGGCGCTGGCCGTCCTGCTGCCAAGGCCCTCCTTCTGGACCGAGCCGGACGGCCCACCGCTGGCCGTTGCCCTGGTCCAGAGCAACATCCGCCAGGACGAAAAATGGCGCCCAGACATGCGCTACGAGGCCCTGGCGCGCCACTGGCGGCTGACCCAGCAGGCCTGGCCGGCCCGCCTGGTCATCTGGCCCGAGGTGGCGCTGACCCAGCCCTACCACCAGCTCGAGGACAACTACCTGCGCGACCTCGGCCGGCAGGTGGCCGGGCGCGACGCGACCTTGCTGCTGGGCATCCTGGTGTTCGATGGCGAGAAGCGTTTCAACAGCGTGGTGACCGTCGGCGCGGCCACCGGGCGCTACGACAAGCGCCACCTCGTGCCGTTCGGCGAGTACTTCCCGATCCCCGATTTCCTGCGACCCGTGATGGACGTGCTCGACCTGCCGTACTCGGATTTCGACTTCGGCGCCGAAGACCAGCCGCTGCTGAAGCTGAACGGCCACGCCATCGAGACCTCGATCTGCTTCGAGGACGTGTTCGGCAGCGAGATCGGCGCGCGGGCGCGTGACGCTGCCTACCTGGTCAACGTGACGAACGATGCCTGGTTCGCCAATTCGTCCGCGCCGCACCAGCACCTCGCGTTCTCGCGGCTGCGGGCGATGGAGACCGGACGCTGGATGCTGCGTGCCGCGAATACCGGCATTTCGGCGCTGATCGACCCGGACGGCGTGGTCGTGCAGCGCACGCGCCAGTTCGAACAGGCGGTGCTGCGCGGCGAGGCCGAGCCGCGGCGCGGCCAGACCCCGTACCAGCGCACCGGCAACGTGCCGATGTGGCTCGGCTCCGTGCTGTTGCTGCTCGGCGCGGGGCTCTGGCAGCGAAAATGGGGTCAGAGAAATGGGGGACAGACCACCATTTCCAGGAATCCCGGAGAGTGACTCCCATGGCTGCGGGAAATGGTGGTCTGTCCCCGATTATTCGGGCCGCGACGGAAGCCGACCTGCCCGGCATCTTCGCGATCTACGACCGCGAGGTGCTGCACGGCACGGCGACGTTCGACACCGAGCCGAAGAACGAGGCCGAGCGCCTCGCGTGGCTGGGCGACGACGCCGGCGGCAAGTATCCGATCCTGGTCGCCGAGATCGACGGCGCCATCGCCGGCTGGGCGCGCTTCTATGCCTGGTCCCACCGCTGCGCCTACGCGCGCGCCGCCGAAAACGCCGTCTACGTGCACGCGGACCATCGCGGCAAGGGCGTCGGCCGCGCGCTGCTGGCCGAGCTGATCCGGCTGGCGCCGCAGCGCGGCGTGCACGTGCTGCTGGCGCGCATCGTCGAGGGCAACCCGGCGAGCCGTGCGCTGCACGAGGCGCATGGGTTCACCACCATCGGCGTGATGCGGCGCGTCGGCGAGAAGTTCGGCCGCGTGCTCGACGTGCAGTTGATGGAGCGGCAGCTCTGACCATGACCCCTCGCAGACGGTACAATCCGCGCCTCGCAATGCTCCCCTGCGCCGATGAATGACAAGAGCGCCCTGCTGGGCCAGCTGAAGATCGACCGCGACCACGGACCGCCCCAGGGCGGGCGCGGCAAGTGGGTCGTGCTGGCGCTCGCCGCGGTCGCGGCCACGGGCGTGGCGTTCTTCCTGCTGAAGCCGGCGGCGGCGATTCCGGTGCGCGCGGCCACCGCCGTTGCGCCGAGCGCGGGCGCGAGCGCCGGTTCGGTGCTGGACGCCTCCGGCTACGTCATCGCGCGACGGCAAGCCACGGTGTCGTCCAAGGTTACCGGCAAGGTCGTCGAACTGCTGATCGAGGAAGGCAAACCGGTCAAGGCCGGCGACGTGCTGGCGCGCCTGGACGACTCCAACGTGCGCGCGCAGACGGCGCTGGCCGAATCGCAGCTCGACGCGGCGAAGGCGGCGCTGTCCGAGGTCAAGGTGCAGCTGATCGAAGCCGAGCGCCAGCTGCGCCGCACGCGCGAGCTGCACGAGCGCAAGCTGGTCAGCGACGCCGCGATCGACAACGCGCAGTCCACGGTGGACTCGCTGAAGGCGCGGCTCGAGAGCGCGCAGCAGAACGTCAGCGTCGCCGGGCGCGGCGTGTCGGTGCAGCGCCGGTTCATCGACGACATGGTGGTGCGCGCGCCATTCGCCGGCGTCATCACGGTCAAGAACGCGCAGATCGGCGAGATGATCTCGCCGCTGTCGGCCGGCGGCGCCGGCACCCGCACCGGCATCGGCACGCTGGTGGACATGGACTCGCTCGAGATCGAAGTCGACGTCAACGAAAACTTCATCAACCGCGTGCAGAGTGGCCAGAAAGTCGAGGCCGTGCTGAACGCCTACCCGGACTGGCGGATTCCGTGCGCGGTCATCGCGGTGATCCCGACCGCGGACCGCAGCAAGGCGACCGTGAAGGTCCGCATCGGCATCCAGGCCAAGGACTCGCGCATCATTCCGGACATGGGCGTGCGCGTGTCGTTCCTGCCCGAGGGGCAGGGCGACGCATCGCAGGCGCAGGCCCCGGCTGGCGTGCTGATCCCGGCCGAGGCGGTGAAGGACGAGTCCGGCACGAGTGTGGTGTTCGTGCTGAAAGGCGAGACGGTCGAGCGGCGGGCCGTGAAGGTCGGCGATTCCCGCGGTGGCCAGGTTCAGGTGCTGGCCGGCCTGGGCGCCGGCGAGCAGGTGGCGCTGGGCGAGCTGGCGAAATTGACGGACGGAGCACGGGTCGAAGTTCAACCGTAGGAGCGGCCCACGGCCGCGACCGGATCAAGGAGACGTTCATGACTGCGTTGGTGAGCCTGAAAGGCGTTTCGAAGACCTACACGCGCGGCAAGCAGGCCGTGCCCGTGCTGTCGAGCCTGGACCTCGACATCGCCAAGGGCGACTTCCTCGCCCTGATGGGGCCCAGCGGCTCGGGCAAGACCACGCTGCTGAACCTGATTGGCGGCCTCGACCGGCCCGATCCTGTGATCGTTGAGATCGACGGCAAGCGGGGACCTCATCCCCACTTGGGAGGGGTTTCCGTCGACGGCGAGCGCATCGACCAGCTGTCGAGCGGCCAGCTCGCGCAGTGGCGCAGCCGGCACGTCGGCTTCGTGTTCCAGTTCTACAACCTGCTGCCGGTGCTGACCGCCGAGAAGAACGTCGAGCTGCCGCTGCTGCTGACGTCGCTGAACAAGGCGCAGCGGAAGAAGCACGTCGAGACCGCGCTGGAAATCGTCGGGTTGAGGGATCGCGCCAAGCACAAGCCGTCCGAGCTGTCGGGCGGCCAGGCCCAGCGTGTCGCCATCGCCCGCGCGCTGGTGGCGGACCCGACGCTGCTGGTCTGCGACGAGCCGACCGGCGACCTCGACCGCAAGACGGCGGACGAGATCCTGCACCTGCTGCAGGTGCTCAACAAGGACCACGGCAAGACTATCGTGATGGTCACGCACGACCAGAAGGCCGCGGATTTCGCGACGCACGAGCTGCACCTCGACAAGGGTGTGTTGGTCGAACAGGTGAAGAGCGCCGCGTGAAATGTGAAATGGTGGTCTGTCCCCCATTTCGTCCATGAAATTCTTCGGCCTGGTCTGGGCGATGCTGTGGCGTTCGCGCGCCCGCACCATCCTGACGCTGCTGTCGCTGATCACGGCGTTCCTGCTGCTGGGGCTGATCCAGGCGGCGAACTCGCTGTTCTCCGGCGACCAGATCAACCTGTCGGCGCCGATCCTGATCACGCAGGCGCGCGTGTCGTTCACCAGCCCGCTGCCGATGCGGCTGATTCCGCAGGTCGAGGCGGTGCCCGGCGTCGCCTCGGTGTCGCACTCGCAGTTCTTCGGCGGCATCTACCAGGACGAGCCGCGCAATTTCTTCCCGCAATTCGCGGTCAATCCCGAGCGCTGGGTCCGCACCTTCCCCGAGTGCGTGCTGCCACCCGACCAGGAGCGGGCGTGGCGCACCACGCGCACCGGCGCGATCATCGGCCCGCAGCTGGCGCAGCGCTTCGGCTGGAAGGTCGGCGACAAGGTCCCGCTGAAGAGCCAGATCTGGCCGCAGAAGAGCGGTGACCGGGCCTGGGCCTTCGACCTCGTAGGTATTTTCGGCAGCAAGGTCGCGGATTCGTGCGCGCGCATCGGCAACATGTACCTCAACTACGCGTTCTTCGACGAGGCGCGCCAGTTCGGCAACGGCGGCGCCGGCATCATCGTCGTGCGCATCGCCAACCCGGATGACGCGCAGAAGGTCGGCAACACCATCGACGCGATGTTCGAGAACTCGCCGGACGAGACCAAGACGCAGACCGAGAAGGATTTCTCCCTGAACTTCGTGCGCCAGATCGGCAACCTCAAGCTGATCCTGTACTCGATCCTCGGCGCGGTGTTCTTCGCCATCCTGATGCTGACCGGCAACACCATGCTGCAGGCGGTGCAGGACCGCGTCCCCGAGCTGGCGGTGCTGAAGACCATCGGCTTCACCGACGGCCAGGTGCTCGGCCTGGTGCTGTCCGAGGCGCTGTTCCTGTGCGTGCTCGGCGGCATGACCGGCATGCTGCTGTCGATGGGCGCGATGTCCGCCCTGCAGAACATACCGGGGATCGCCTTTCCGCCGATGAATGCCAACGCGCAGGTCTGGCTGTTCGCGCTCGCCGCGATGGTGCTGCTGACCCTGGCGGTCGGCCTGTGGCCGGCGCTGCGCGCGTGGCGCCTGTCGATCGTCGACGCCCTGGCGGGGCGCTGACATGGAAACGATCCTCGCGATCACGGCGATGAACTTCCGCAGCATCGGCACCCGCGTCGGCACGTCGATGGTGATCGTCGTCGGCATCGCCTGCGTGGTCGCGGTGCTGATCGGCATGCTGTCGATGAGCCGCGGTTTCGAGCAGACCTTGAAGGGCACCGGCGCGGACGACCGCGCGCTGCTGCTGTCGGCCGGCGTGCTGGCCGAGCTGTCGTCGGGCATCGGCCCCGACACGCTGCCGCTGGTGCAGTCGCTGCCCGGCATCAAGAAGGGCACCGACGGCCAGCCGCTGGTGTCGGGCGAAATCATGGTCATCACCGAGCTGAAGAAGGGCGCGGGTCCGCGGCCGGCCAGCGTCAACGTCGCGCTGCGCGGGGTCGAGCCCGCCGGCCTGGCGATGCGGCCGGAAGTGAAACTGGTCGGAGGACGCCTGTTCCAGTCCGGCCTCAACGAGCTGATCGCCGGGCGCCAGGCCACGCAGCAGTTCGAGGGCGTCGGCATCGGCCAGCAGCTGCACTTCCGCGGCTCGACCTGGACCGTGGTCGGCGTGTTCGACTCTGGCGGCGACGCGCACGAGTCAGAGCTGTGGACCGACGCCAACACCGCGCGCAACGCATTCGGCCGCACCGGCGCATCGTCCGTGCTGGCGCAGCTCGAGTCGGCGCAGGCGCTGAAAGCCCTGAAGGACGCGGTCACGTCGGATCCGCGCTTCCGCGTCGACGTGCAGTCCGAGCGCGCCTATTTCACGGCGCAGACCGCCAACTTCACGCGGCAGATCGGCATCCTGACCAGCGTGGTTGCCACGCTGATGGCGGTCGGCGCGCTGTTCGGGGCGCTGAACACGATGTACTCGGCGGTCGCCTCGCGCCGCGTCGAGATCGCCACTCTGCGCGCGATCGGGTTTTCCGGAGTGCCGGTCGTCGTGTCGGTGCTGGCCGAGGCGGTCGCGCTGGCGGTTGCCGGCGGCGTGGCGGGCGCGGCGATCTCGTACGTGCTGTTCAACGGCATGACGGTGTCGACGCTCGGCCAGAATTTCACGCAGGTCGCGTTCAGCTTCGCGGTGACGCCGGACCTGCTTACACGCGGGCTGGTCTGGTCGGTCGCGATCGGCTTCATCGGCGGCCTGTTCCCGGCGGTGCGCGCCGCGCGCCTGCCGATCGTCGTCGCCCTGAGGGCGGCATGAAATATTTCCCGCTGGTCTGGGCCGCGCTGATGCGCCGCAAGCCGCGCACCATCCTGACCATGCTGTCGATCGCGGTCGCGTTCCTGCTCTACGGCCTGCTGCAGGGCGTGCTCGCCGCGTTCACCGCCGGCATCGACATCGCCGGCGCCGACCGCCTGATCACCACCGGCAAATACTCGTTCACGCAACTGCAGCCGGTGGCCTACGCCAACCAGATCCGCGCCGTGCCCGGCATCAAGGAGGTGGCGTACCAGTCCTGGTTCGGCGGCATCTACCAGACCGAGGCGAACTTCTTCGCGCAATTCCCGTCGGACGTCGAGCCCTACCTGCGGCTGTACCCCGAGGTGCTGCTGCCGGAGGACCAGAAGCAGGCCTTGCTCAAGACGCGCACCGGGGCGGTCGTGCTCAAGCGCCTGGCCGACAAGTACGGCTGGAAGGTCGGCGACAAGGTGCCGATCATCTCGACCATCTGGCCGAAGAAGGACGGCAGCAACGTCTGGGAGTTCGACCTGGTCGGCATCTTCGATTGCAAGGACGGCGCCACGCGCGCCCAGCACGAGTACCTGCTGTTCCACCACGAGTACTTCGAGGAGGCGCGCGCCTTCGGCCAGGGCCGCGTCGGCTGGTTCATCGAGCGCACCGAGGACCCGTCGCGCAACGCCGAGATCGCGCTGGCGATCGACCAGCGGTTCGCCAACTCGCCGGGGCCGACCAAGACCGACTCCGAGAAGGCCTTCAACCAGGGCTTCGTCAAGCAATTCGGCAACCTGCAGCTGATCCTCGGCGGCATCATGACCGCGGTGATCTTCACGCTGCTGATGCTGACCGGGAACACCATGATGCAGTCGGTGCGCGAGCGTATTCCCGAGCTGGCGGTGCTGAAGACGCTCGGCTACGCGGACGGCACGGTGTTGGCGCTGGTGCTGGTCGAGGCACTGATCCTGTGCGGCGTTGCCGCCGCGATCGGCATTGGCCTGGCGATGTGGGCCGCGCCGGTCATCGGCGCCGGCATCCCGTTCCCGGGCTTCACCGGCATGAAGGTCGGCGCCGGCGCGGTTGCGCTCGGCGCCGCGATCGCCGCCGGGCTCGCGCTGATGGTCGGCCTGCCGCCGGCGCTGCGCGCGATGCGGCTCGACATCGTCAACGCGCTTTCGGGGCACTGACATGGCGAACGTGTTCCAGCAAATCGGTGCCGTCACGGCGATGAACGTCAAGACCATCCCGGACCGCCTCGGCATCTCGCTGGTCATCGTCGCCGGCATCGCCGGCGTGGTCGGCGTGCTCATCGCGATGCTGGCGATGGCCGAAGGCTTCGCCGCGACGCTGGCGTCGACCGGCCGCATGGATCGCGTCATCGTGCTGCGCGTCGGCAGCATCGATGAGCTCGGCAGCTCGCTGCTGGTCGAGCAGTCGCGGCTGATCGCGGACCTGCCGGGCATCAAGCGCGGCGCCGACGGCGCGCCGATCGCGCTGCCCGAGGTCTACCTGCTGACCAACATCAGCAAGAAGAACGACCCGACGCGCGCGATGACCAATGCGGTCGTGCGCGGGACTTCACCGGACGCGTTCAAGGCGCGGCCGGAGGCCAGGATCCTGGAAGGGCGCATGTTCGAGCCCGGCAAGCGCGAGGTCGTCGTCGGCCGCGCGGCGCGTGCGGAGTACGCCGGCCTCGACATCGGCAAGACCGTCGAGGTGCGCGACGGCGCCTGGCTCATCGTCGGCGTGTTCGAGTCGGGCGGCGACGTCCACGAGTCCGAGGTGTGGGCCGACGCGGCCGCGATTCACGACGCGGTGCGCGGCCAGTTCTACTCGAGCGTCACCGTCACGCTCGCCGACGACAAGCCCGAGACGTTCCAGGCTTTCAAGGACCACATGACGTCCGATCCGCGCCTGCGCGCCTCGCCGCAGCGCGAGCCGGAGTACTACGCTTCGCGCTCGCAGGCGCTGGAGACCTTCATCCGCGTCATCGGTTACACCGTCGCCGTGATCATGGCGATCGGCGCCGTGTTCGGCGCCCTCAACACCATGTACGCAGCGGTGGCGACGCGCAGCGTCGAGATCGCGACCTTGCGCGCCATCGGCTTCGGCGGCGGCCCGGTGGTGTGCTCGATCATGATCGAGTCGCTGCTGCTGTCGCTGGCCGGCGCGCTGATCGGCGCGGCCGTGGCCTACGTCGTGTTCAACGGCTTCCAGGTGTCAGGCCTGAATTTCCAGACCTTCAGCCAGGTCGCGTTCCAGTTCGCGGTCACGCCCGAGCTGATCGTCAAGGGCATCAACTGGGCGCTGGTCATCGGCTTCTTCGGCGGCCTGTTCCCGGCGGTGCGCGCGGCGCGCCAGCCGGTTGTGGACGCGCTGCGCGCCGCCTAGCATTCGACACGACTTTCACCCAGGGGGAAACATGCGACCGATCGTGATGCTGTGCGCGCTGCTGGCGGCCGGGATGGCGACTGCCGCCCCGCCCGTGGCAGTGAAGGACTTTGCCCGCAAGGCTGAGTACGAGTCCGCCAAGATCTCGCCGACCGGGCAGTTCCTCGCCGCCGCGATCCCGTACCAGGACCAGACCATGCTCGGGATCATCGACCTCAAGACCCGCAAGCTCACGGGCGCCCTGCGCTTCACGGGCGACGAGCACGTCGCCGGCTACTGGTGGGTCGGCCCGGAGCGCGTCATCGCGACCATCGCCACGCGCGGCGGCCCCCTCGACCAGCCAGCGTGGACCGGCGAGTTGTACGCCATGAACATCGACGGCAGCCACAAGCAGTACTTGTTCGGTTACCGCGGCGCCCAGCAGGTCGGCACACACATCAAGGGCGTCCAGAAGGAGTACGCCTCCGCGTCGATGGTGGACCCGCTGGTCGACGACCCGCTGCACGCGCTCGTCGCGATTTTCCCCTGGGGCGTTTCGGCCGAGGGCCTGGGCACGCCGATTGAACGGCTCAATGTCCACAACGGCAAGCGCAAGCGGGTCGCGTACGTATCGGGGTACTCGGGAGTGGCCGTCGCGAACGACCGCGCGGGACGGGTTCGCATGGCCGCCAGCATGGACCAGCGAAGCCGCTTCCGTCTGTTTGCGGCGTCGAGCGACGGATCGAGCCTGGCGCCGGTCGAGCATCCGGGCGGTGCGCCGGAGAATCTGGATTTGTACGATGCGAGCGCCGACGGCAGTTCCGTCTATCTGGTTTCGAACGTGCCGGGCGGTCGCGTATGCCTGCGCGAATACCGCTTCGAAGGCGGCTTCAAGGACCTGGAGTGTGCCGAGTCGGGAGCCGTCGGCACGCCGCTGTTCTCGCTGGACGACGACAAGCCCATCGGTCTGCGACTGGGCGACCTGCCGGGACAGGTCCGCTACTTCGATTCGCAGCATCCGGACTCCCGCCTTCTGCAATCCCTGGAAAAAGCCTTCAGCGGGCAGCGCGTGATCGTGACGAGCTCGACGTCGGATGGCAAGAAGGTCATCGTCCATGTCAGCAGCGACCGCAATCCAGGCGACTACTACCTGGTGGACCGGCAAACGCGCAAAGCCGATTATCTTCTGTCGAACCGCTCGTGGATCGAGCCTTCGCTCATGGCGCCGGTGCAGCCCATTTCGTACCGCACGCGCGACGGCGTGACCATCGAGGGTTTTCTCACGTCCCGAGCCGGCCAGGGCGCGAAGAAATCGCCGCTGGTGCTGATGCCGCACGGCGGCCCGCATGGCGTGAGGGACTACTGGGGCTGGGATTACGAGGCCCAACTGCTGGCCAGCCGTGGCTACTCCGTCTTGCAGGTGAATTTCCGCGGCTCCGGGGGCTATGGCCCGGCGCACAAGGAGGCCGGCTACCGCAAATGGGGCACGCTGATGCAGGACGACCTCACCGACGCGGTGCGCTGGGCGATCGGCCAGGGCCTTGCCGACCCGAACCGGATCTGCATCATGGGAGGCAGCTACGGCGGCTACGCCGCGCTGATGAGCTCGACGCGCGAGCCGGACCTGTATCGCTGCGCCATCGGCTTCGCGGGCGTCTACGACCTCGTGGAGCAGGCGCAGGACAGCGATATCAGGGACTCCGTGTTGGGGCGGAACTCTCTCCAGAAGTCGCTGGGCGACGACGAGGCACTGATGCGGGAGCAGTCGCCGATTACGCACATCGCCAAGCTCAAGATCCCGGTGCTCATCGCCCACGGCACCGCCGACCGGCGCGTGCCGTTCAGCCAGGCCAAGCTGCTGCGCAAGGCGCTCGAGAAGCACCACAAGCCGTATGAGTGGATGGAATTCATGGGCGAGGGACATGGCCTTACCAACGAGGAGAACCGTGAGGCCTACCTGACCAAAGTGGTCGAGTTCCTCGACAAGCACATCGGCCCGGCCGCGGCCGCGCCCTGAAATGAACTAAAGCGGGGAGATTGTCATGGTGGCAAAAAGGACCAGGCTGCTGGTGGCGGCGGGCTTCGCGCTGTTCGCGCAGGGTGCGCTTGCCGAGCTGCCGTTCAAGGCGGGCGACCGGGAGCTGACGTTCGAAGGCAGCCTGCGCGAGGCATCGGTGGAGGCCAGGCTGGAGTTCGATGGCGGAGGCTCCCTGGCGGTTTCGGACGATGAAACCAGAAGTCTGCTGACGACGGGAACCTTTGGTTACTTCCTCACCGATCGCCACGAGGTGGGCGTGATTGCGGGCGTACTCTGGTTCGACAGCGATCAGGGTTCGGACTTCGATGCGCTCGCGGGGCTCAGCTACGACTTCCATTGGGCGAAAGAGGGCAGCGCCATCGTTCCGGTCGCCGGCGCGCTCGTTCGCACTGTGATGTTCGATGCCATCGCCGATTACACCTATGGTGTCAGCGGCGGCTTCAGGGTGTTGGCCGCGCATGATATCTCGGTGAATGCGCGGCTCTACTACGAGTACACCCGGGCGGAAGATGCGGCATTTCCCGGCGCCGAACTGATCGTCGAGCAGGACGACGTCGGAGTGCGGCTCGGATTCTCGTGGATGCTGCGTTGACGATGCGCCGGTAGCGCCTCAGATCCAGTAGGCGCTGCGCGTCATCACGCGCGCGACGCCGCGCATCAGCTCCTGAACCGCCTTCGGTAGCGGCTTCGCTCCGGCCGCGACCGCCTCCCGCCCGTGGCGCTCCTCGTCGGCGCGCATCGCGTCGACGATAACGCGGCTCCGCGTGTCCTCTTCCGGCAGCTTGTCGAGGTGCCCGCGCAGGTGCTCGGACACCTGCTTCTCGGTTTCCTCGACGAAGCCCAGGCTCCAGCGGTCGCCGGCGAGTCCCGCCAGCGCGCCGATGGCGAACGAGCCGGCGTACCACAGCGGATCGAGCCGGCTCGGGCCTTCGCCGAGTTCGTCGAGACGGTCCTCGCACCAGGCGAGGTGCGAACGCTCCTCAGCCGCAGCGGCCAGCATGTGCT
>JBOICR010000105.1:0-6135 GCA_050740195.1 Nevskiaceae bacterium
GCGACAGGCCGCGCAGCTGATCGAGCCGCTCGGCGTCCGTACCATCGCGGTGCAGCTCGACCGCAATGTGGGCGCGTTCACCGAAACTGTCCTTGACCCAGCCGGCGTCGCTCTCGGTGATCTGCGCCGGCGGCAGCCACAGCAACTGGCAGCCGCGCGCGCCGGCGGCGAAGTCCTCGCGGCCCAGACGGTAGCTGCCTTTGTCCGCGCGGCGCCGCCCGAGCGTGATCAGCCGGCAGATCTCGCTGTAGCCGTCGTGGTCCTGCGCCAGCAGCACGAGCTTGAGGCCCCCTGTTTCCGGATGCTTCTCGAGCGTGAACTCGGCGCCGGTGATCAGCGCAAGACCGGTTTCCTTCGAGGCTTCCCAGGCGCGGACGATTCCGGCCATCGAGCACTCGTCGGTCAGCGCCAGCGCCGAGTAGCCGAGCCGATGCGCTTCGCGCACCAGCTCGCCGGGGTGCGAGGCGCCGCGCAGGAACGAAAAGTTGCTGAGGCAATGCAGCTCGGCATACATCATTGTGATTGGGTCACGACCACAGGCCCTGCAGGAACCAGCTGCCGGATCCGCGTTCGCGGTACACCCACAGCCGCGCTGCGCCCGACTGTGCGACGTAGTAATCACGCGTGGCGTCGAGCCCGTCCCACCAGCCGCCTTCGATGCGCTCGGGGCCGGCGATGCACTGCGGCATCTGCGCCAGCGGCCGCGGCTCTGGCAACAACCACAGCGGCCGGCGCGCGCCAGTCGCGCCTGAAGCCTGCCGCCGAGTGCTTTCGTCCGGCAGCGAGCACCAGGATTTCTCGGGGCGATGATCGGCGGCGAGCCCGAGGCTGCGCACGGTCTCGGGGCCGAGCCGGGCGCGCAGCCGGTCCAGCAGCGTGCCCCACTCCTCGTCTTCGCTGCCGCGCGGGTTCAGGAAATCGAGCTGGCGCACGCGCGGCGAGGCGAAACGGTCCGCGACCAGCGTCAGCGCCCGCACCGGCCCGGCGAGCTCGACGCGCTCGAAGCGCTCGCGCAGCAGCACCTGGAAATGCGCCGCATCGCGGCTGGGCGAGCCCATGCCGATGGCGAGCACGCTGGGCGGCGCCGCGTCGTGTTCGAGTTCGACGCGGAATTCCTGCACGCCGGTGTCGCGCGCGACGAGGTATTCCTGGAACTCGGCCAGCAGGCGGCGTAACGGGAACAACAGGGTCTCGATCAGCTCGATCTCGCCGTCGAACTCGAAGCGGCGCCGGTAGCGCTCCGGCAGGCGGTAGAACCGGCGCGGATCGGCCAGCCGCCCGGTCAGGCGTCCGAAGTAATCGGTCACCGCATAGCCAAAGCGCATGGCCATTGCGTCGAGCGGCAGCTCGAGCACCTGGCCGATGCGCGCAAGGCCGCTGCCCTCGAACGCCGCGAGCACGTCGGCGGGCAATGCCAGCAATCCGGCCGGCGCGCCGTTCAGCGCGGCGAGCAACTCCGCGGGCGTGCGACAGGGCGCGAGCTGCGCGTCGGCCACGATGCTCGCGCCCTCCAGCGTCGGCGCGACGCCGAGGCAATGGCTGTAGCCCAGACGCGCGAGGCTGGCGGCGAGCTTGGCGAGCAACGCCTCGAGGCCATTGAACAGCCGCAGGCTCGCGCCGATCTCGAGCCAGATCGTGTGCGCGCCCGGTGCCGGTGCACGCGGCTGCGCGGTGAGCGTGCCGCTGAACCGGTAGGCCGCGGCGCACAGCGCCTTGAGCGCTGCGCGCTCGGCGCGCCCCCCCAATACCTTGCTACGGGGCGTCGCCTCGGTCGCCGCCGGAGGCAGAACTTCCTGTGGCAGCTGCGGCAGCCGGATTGCGAGCCAGAGAGGATGCATGCTTCGCTCTCATGCCCGCCCCGCGGCGGTGATGCCTGGAGTTCGCAATTTCGTGATCGCGGCGTGCCCGCCGCGGCTCTTGATGATTTCGAGCTGCAGGCTCGAGGTCCCGGCCGGCTGCACGAGCATGCGCAGCGCCGCCGGCGAGAACGAGCGCATCTCGCGCGCCGGGCGATAGAGGATGGCCGTGGCGCCGGAAGTCTCGGCCGCGAGCACCAGGCGCCGCAGTTCGCGATCGCCCGCACGCTGCGGCCAGGCCACCAGCAGGCCCACGGCCGCACAGCGCAGCGTCTGCTCGGCCGCCCACAGCGTGTCGCGCGTCGACTGCGGTGACAGCAGCACCAGCTTGTCGAGCTTCACGCCGCACGAAGCCAGCGCCTGCGAATACGGCACGTGCGGCGGCGACACCAGCACGACCCGCTTGCCGGAAGCCGTCAGGCGCACGATCAGGGGCATGAGCAGGCTGAACTCGCCGATGCCCTCGATCGGGCAGAACAGCTCGGTCAGCGCGCCGGCCGGCCAGCCGCCGCCCGGCAGCATGCGGTCCAGCTCGGCCCAGCCCGTGGCTTCGGCCTTGATCTGCGCGTAGCCGGAGCCGAGCCACAAGCCTGGCTGGCTGCGCACCAGCTCGGCGACAGCGGCGTGCATCAGCCCACCCCCGGACGCAACAGCCCCGCGTAGACCCCTTCGATGACGAGCTCCTGCTCGCGCAGGTCCACGCGGATCGGCTGATAGCGGTTGTTCTCGGGCTTGAGCAGCACGATGTTGCCGCGCTGTTCGAAGCGCTTGACCGTGATCTCGTCGTCGAGCCGGGCGACGACGATCTGCCCGTGGTGGGCGGTGGGGGCCTGGTGCACCGCGAGCAGATCGCCGTCGAGGATACCGGCGTCACGCATCGAATCGCCCTGCACTTTCAGCAGGTAATCGGCGCGCGGACGGAACAGGCGCGGGTCGACGCGCCGGTAGTCTTCGTAATTGGCATCCGACATCACCGGCGTGCCGGCGGCGACGCGGCCAACCAGCGGCAGCAGCGCGAGTCTTCCGGACGGCAGGCCGACCAGGAACTGCTCGGTCGGCGCCGGCCCGCGCGCGCCGCGCTCGAGCAGCCCGGCTGCAATCAGCCGTTCGATGAACTTGAAGCTCGAACTCTTGGAGCCAAAGCCCAGCAGGCGCCCAAGCTCGGCATGGCTCGGCAGGGCTTCGTGCTCGGCGTAGAAGCGCCGCAGGCGGTCCAGGTGGCGGGAGTCGTTGTTGGAGGCCATGCGACATCATGGCGAACGATCGTTCGCCATGTCAACTCCGTCCCTTACCGCACGACGGTCAGTCCTGCACCGGCGGAAACGCCCGGTTGATGGCCCCGAGCACGCGCGCCAGGCGCACCACGCCCGTCGGCGATACGGTCTTGCCGGTGTTGAGGAAGGCCACCGAGATGTCGCGCGACGGATCGGCCCAGCACAGCACGGCGATGAACCCAAGATGCCCGAACGCCTGCCGGCACTTCGGCCCGTACAGGCCGAACGGGTTCTCGCCGAGCATGAAGCCCGCCGAGTAGCGGATCGGGATGCGCAGCATGCCGTCGATCTGCATCGGCCCGACCGGCCGCCTGGCCTCGGACACCGTCTCGGGCCTGAACACCGGCGTGCCGTTCCACTTGCCGCGGTCGAGCAGCATCTGGAACACGCGGCAGGTGTCGTCGGCGGTGGCGTAGATGTTGCCGGCCGGCACCACCGCCGACAGGAACGCATCGCTGTTCGAGCCCTCGGCCGCCTGCTCGAACGGCACGCCCAGCACGCGCCGCGCGATCGAGTTGATCGGCCAGAACACTTTCGGCCCGGTGAAAACATTCAGCGGCGCCTGCTCGCGCAGCGCCGGCGCGAGGCCGTAGGTCAAGTGCGTGCAGCCCAGCGGCGCGGCGATCCACTCGCGCAGCAGCTCCGGCAATTCGCGCTTGCTGACCCGGCGCACGAGTTCGCCGAGGATGAACCCGGCGGTCAGGGCGTGATAGGCCTGGCGCTGGAACCTGGCGTCGGCCGGCTTGGCCGCGCACAGCATGTCGACGATCGCATCCCAGTGTTGCAGCAGTTCCACGCTCGGCTCGGCCACCGGCAGCAGCGGGATGCCGGCGCGGTGCGCCAGCAGCTGGCGCACGGTGACACGCTCCTTGCCGTGCACGGCGAACTTGGGAATGTGTTCGGCGACGTGATCCTCGAGCCGCAGCTTGCCCTGCTCGACCAGCTTGTGGGCCAGCAATGCGCTGATGGCCTTGGACGCCGAGAACAGGCTGATTGGCGCGTCGGGTGAGAGCCTGATGCCCGGGCCCTCATCGCCCGGCAGGTTGCCGCGCAGGCAGCCGATCGCGCGCTTGAGGACGATGCGGCCCCGTCGCCGGATCACCAGCGTCATCGCCGGCTGCAGCCCGGTGCGGTAGAGCTCCTCGACGGCGTCCCAGACCGCGTCGACGCGTTCGGGGTCGAGCCCGACGTCCTTCGGGTCGCACTCCGCCGCCGCGTCGATCGAGATGACCTCGGTCAGATCGTCCGGGACGGCGGCGCGCCGGCCGCTGGCGAGGATCAACCCTTCAGCCCATCAGCTGGAGGGCGGCAGCAGCAGCTTGCCGGTGCGCACGCGCTGCGGGTGGTCGCCCACCGGCACGCTGGCGATCTCGTTGCCCTGGTCGAACGAAATGACCGACACCCGGTCCTGCTCGCTGACCGAGACGTAGCAGTGGCGGCCGTCCGCGCTCTCGGTGGCCCAGTACGGCTTGGCGCCGCGCGGCTCCTCGGACAGCGGGATGATGGTGGCTTCGAACGTCGCGCGATCCACGATCGCGGCATAGCCGGACATGGTGGCAGCGACGCACAGCTTGGTGCCCTCGCTGTTGATGGCGAGGCCGTGGTGCGCCGAGTTCAGCTGGTACTTCCAGTACGACAGCTTCTCGATCTCCTCGGGCACCGGCAGCTCGGCCACCCGCGTGATCTTCTCTTGCGCAAGGTCGTACTCGAAGAAGCCGTGGAAGAACGAGATCTGCAGGTAGACGTGCTTCTCGTCCGGCGCCACCGCCATCGGCCGCACCGCCTTGTCGACCCAGGGCCGGCCGAATTCCGCGAGCTTCTCACCCATGTCGATGCGCTTGAGCACCTCGTAGGTCTGCGCGTCGACGATCTCGAACCAGCGATCGCCCTTGATCCCGTCGAGCCAGGCCGCCGTGGTCGGCACGTACACCTTGCCGATGCTGGCGTGGTAGATGCGGGTACCGTCCTTCGAGTAGTTGCTCTCGTGCGGCTGGTCGCCCGACGCGAATTCGCCGACGACCTTGCCGGTCGCGGTGTCGATCGCCTGCACCTTGCGCGCAGTCGAGGCCGACACCAGGAAGATCTTGCCATCCGGCGAGATCGCGGCGTGGTCGGAGCGCGCGCCCTCGACCGGCGTACGCCAGGCGATCTTGCCGGTCGCGACCTCGACCGCGACCACGTCCGAGAAACTCGGCCGGGAGGCGTAGATGAAGCGCCCGTCTTTCGACGGGAACAGGTCATCGACCAGCTGGTCGTTGCCTTCGCCGATACGCCACTGGATCAGCTTGTACGTCAGGTAGCGCTTCCAGCCGGCGTCCTTGATCTCCTGGATGCGCTCGGCCCGATCCGGCGCGATGTCGATGCGCTTGAGGATCTGGAAGGTGTGCGGATCGAAAATCTCGGCCGTGCCCTGCCAGTTGCTGCCCACCAGCACGACGTCGCGCAACACCGCCGGTGCGGCCGTTTCCTGCGCCACCGCCGGTGCCATCACCAGCAGGACCGCCAGCGCCCCACCCGCTTTCGCGATGCCCACGTGCCAGTTCCCCGCCTTGAATCAAGACCCGGATTGTACTTCCGGGACTTCTGGGGAGGGGAAACCCCGGAAAATGCAAGTCCCGCCCTCCCCCCAAAACCGTCCCCGACCGGTGTAAGCTTCGCGCTCCAAAAGTCGCACCCCGTCGTTTCCCGACGTTCCACCCTCAGGAGAGAAGTCGCATGGCGAAGAAGAGCAGCAAGAAGTCCAGCAAGAAATCGGCCAAGCCGCGTGGCGGAATCGCGATGATGGTGACGCCGAGCTCCATGCTCGCCGCCGTCGTCGGCGCCGCTCAGCTGACGCGCGCCGAGCTGACCAAGAAAATCTGGGCCTACATCAAGCGTAACGGCCTGCAGGACAACAAGAATCGCCGCAACATCAATGCCGACGACAAGCTCAAGGCCGTCTTCGGCGGCAAGGGCACCGTCAACATGTTCGAGATGACCAAGCTGGTCAACAAACACGTCAAGTA
>JBOICR010000106.1:0-3215 GCA_050740195.1 Nevskiaceae bacterium
TGCCCAGCCTTCGCCCGGACATCCGACGCATCTCTGGCGCAGTGACGGCACGCTGGCCGGCACGGTCCCGGTCGCCGCGTTCCCCGACGCGTTCGGCTCGCGATTCGCCGCCATCGGGGACTCGATCCTGTTCTCGCTCGGCGTGGAACTCTGGAAAACGGATGGCACCGCGGCGGGCACCGAGGTCGTGCAGCCGGGCGGGCCCGAAATCGGGATTCCGGCCCAGTTCCACGTTGCGCGTGGGAAGCTGTTTTTCATCGGCAGGGACGGTGCGGGATTTGAGCCCTGGATCTCGGACGGCACGGCGGCAGGCACCGAACGGCTCGGCGACTTCCGGCAAGCGGTCGGCGGCAGCAGCGGGCCGTACGGCTTCTTCGCTTTCGCCAATGGCGTGCTGTTCCTCGCCGACGACGGCGTGCACGGACGCGAGTTGTGGTTCTCGGATGGAGTCGACGCCGGCACGTCGATGCTCGTCGACGCGAATCCCGGGCCGGGATCCACGAACACCACCGGGTTCCTCGACATGGGCGGTTATGCGCTCGTCACGACGCTGGACGGACTCTGGCGTACCGACGGTACGGCCGCGGGAACCTTGCTGCTCGCCAATGTCGCGGCCGAGACAACCGCGGACGGACGCCGGATCCGCAATGCCGTACTCGGCGGCGTCGCCTACTTCATGGGTAACGACGGCTCCGGAAAGGACCTCTGGCGCAGCGACGGCACGGTTCCCGGAACGTACCGTGTCGTCGACTTCGCGGTCGACAGCGGCCCGACGATGCTGGGGCCGCTCGGCGGCAAAGGCGTGTTCACGGCGCGCAATGGCGGCACGCGCCGCAACCTCTGGGCTACCGACGGCACGGCCGGTGGCACCGGGGTGCTCGCCGATATCAACGCCGGAAGCGAGAGCGCCGCGTTTGGCGGCCACATCTACTTCAGCGCCGCGCTCGACTTCGACGGCGATCATGAGCTCTGGCGGACGGACGGCACAGCCGCGGGCACGACGCTCGTGCAGGAGTTGAACGCGTCCGGGTCCAGCCACCCGAGCTGGCTGCTCGGGAACGACAACGCCCTGATGTTCAATGCGGGCTGCACGACGCCCTGCGGCACGCTTTTCAGCAGCGACCCGGCCAATGGCGTGCAGAGTTTCCCGGGCTTCTCGTTCTATCCCTCGGCGAGCGAGCCGCGCGACGGCAACCGGTTCTTCCTCAACAGCACCGGATCGCCCCAGAAGATCGTCGAGACCGACGGCACGGTCGCGGGAACTCGGTACTTCCTTCCGGACATCGTCCCGTTCAACGGGACGATGGGTTCGCGCGGCTGGTTCGCGGGCTCATTGTTCTTCGCGGTCCAGGATGCGACGCACGGCCCATCCGTGTGGCGCAGCGACGGCACGAGCGCGGGCACGGATCTGGTAGCCGATGTCGACCCGGGGACTCACTGGATGATGCCGGGAGGTTTCACGGCCAGCGGCGCGCGGATGTTCTTCGCCGCCTGGCATCCGGCCACCGGCAACGAGCTCTGGTCGATTTCCGCCGATCGGCCCAACGCGGCGGTCGACAGCGTCGAGACGCCGTTTGAAACGTCCGCGAGCATCGCCGTGCTCGCGAACGACGTCGACCTGGGCGGCACGCTGGACCCGTCCTCCGTCGCGATCGTGCAGGCCCCCGCTGCCGGTTCCGCGGCGGTCGACGCCGGATCCGGCGAGATCGTTTACAGCCCCGAAGACGAGTTCAGTGGCGTGGTCACCTTCAGCTACGTCGTCAGCAATACGGCCGCGACGGCGTCGAACGTGGCAACCGTCACGGTGACCGTCGGCAGGCCGGCGGGCCCGGGTCACGGAACAGCGCCGCCGGACGATGGTGGCGGCGGGGGCGGTGGTGGTGGTGGCGGCGGCGGTGGCGCGCCGGATCCCCTGATTCTGTTGCTGCTCGCGTGCGCGGCTGCGCGCCGCATTCGCGCCGCCTAGTCGCCGATCACCCGGAAGCGCAGCTGCCCGATCAGCTGCCCGCCTTCGGTCACCACCTGCACCTTCCAGTCGCCGCGCGGATCGGCCGGGAAGCCGCGCTTGTAGCTCCACGCGCGATAACCCTCGGCGCGCCCGCCCACCAGCTCGAGCGGGATGCGGTCGACTTCGACGCCCTCATGCACCCAGCGGTGGTAGACGTGCTCGCGCAGGCCGCGCGGCGCGTGGATCGCGGTAAACGCGTACAGGCCCTGCGCATGCAGGTGCGCCGGCGAGGCCGACACCAGCGCGAGCCCGGGCTCGCGCGTCGCCGCCTCGACGCGATCGGTGATCTGGCCCTGCTCGAGCCAGAGCGTCGCCGGCGGCACCCACGGCCGCAGCGCCCACGACAGCGCGCCGAGCGCGAGCGCGCCACCGAGCATCAGCGCCCAGTGCGTCGCGCGCCCGCGGTCGATCAGGTTCAGCAGGCTCGGCACCGCCAGCACGGCGACGCTGGCCGAGGCCAGCGCCAGCGTCTGCGTGGTCGTCAGGTGCAGCATGATCGGTGCGACCGTCAGCGTGCCGATGAACACCGCCAGCGCGTGGAAGGCCAGGTACAACCAGGGCCGCGTCGCGATACGGCCGAAGTACAGCGGATCCCACATCGAGCACACGGCGGCGAGCAGCACCACGCCGGTGAACACGGCCTGGCCCGTGGCCCAGGTGGTCGTGTGCAGGAAGAAGGGCAGCGTGAAGAAGAAGGTCTCCTGCTGGATGGCCTGGATGCCGAAGCGCAACACCGCCGGCGACAGCCGCAGGCGCTTCGCCGCCCACTCCTCGGTCACGATCAGGGCCCAGCCCAGGATCAGCAGCGCGCTGACCCACTGCGCCAGGTACTCGCGCCGCTCGATCAGCAGGAAGCTGGCGAGGCCCGCCGAGAACGACAGCGGCGCCAGCCAGAAACGACAGCGGTGCAGCCACTCGAGCAGGCGCCGCCAGCGGTTCGGCGGGACGGGGGTTTCGTCCATGGCGGCTGTTATACCCTAGGCGCGCATGCGCGCATTCCGCTATTACGACTTCCTGGTTGCGGGGATGGTTGCAGTCCTGCTGTGCTCGAACCTGATCGGGCCAGCCAAGGTCTGCGCCATCACCCTGCCCGTGATCGGCCTGGTGAGTTTCGGCGCCGGCAACCTGTTCTTCCCGATCAGCTACATCTTCGGCGACGTGCTGACCGAGGTGTACGGCTACGCCCGCGCGCGGCGCGCGATCTGGG
>JBOICR010000107.1:0-4383 GCA_050740195.1 Nevskiaceae bacterium
TTCCAGCCAACCGTGATCCACATCGGCACGTTCTCGTTCTTCCTGAACCTGTGGCCGGCGCTGGCTCTCAGTCGCGCCCCCATCCTGTATCGCGCCGGCGACCATCCGGGCGATCACACCGTGTTTCACCGTCTCGCGTGGCGCTATGCTGTCTATCCACTGACCACGATGATGGTCGCCGTGTCCGAGTTCGTCGCGACAGCCCATCGCCGGCTCGGGCTGGATGGGCGCAAGCTGACCGTGATCCCCAACGCCATGCCCACCGACGCACCGCGTCCCGCGCCGCGCGCCGACGCTCCACCCTGCCTGCTGTTCGTCGGGCAAATGGCACCCCACAAGGGTGTCCATCACCTCGTGGAGGCCGCGCTCAGGCTGGGTCTGCGCTTCCCGGAGCTCGAAGTCGACATCGTGGGCCCGAGCGACACGCCTTACGCGCAACAGTTGATGCGGTCGGTCGCGGATGCCGGCATGGCCGAGCGCATCCGGTTCCATGGCTACCAGGCCGATCCGGCGCCGTTCTACGCGCAGGCAACGGTCCACGTCGCGCCGTCGCAGTGCAACGAAGCGTTCGGCCTGGTCGTGCTCGAGGCCAAGGCCGCCGCCGTGCCGTCAGTCGTGTTCCGCGACGGCGCGCTGCCGGACATGGTCCGGCACGGACGCAACGGGTGGGTGTGCGCGGAGCCGACCTCGGCGGCCCTCGAAACGGCGCTGGAACGCTATCTGCGCGACCCGGCGCTGGCGCGCGAGCACGGCGTGGCGGCGCAACGCTCGATCGCTGAACTCGGCGTGGACCGCGCCGCCTACGACTACGCCGTTGCGCTCGAGCGGCTGCACTGCGCGCGCTGACGCCATGCCGAACCTAGCGGAAGCGCTGCCACAGTACACCGGCTACGTGCGGTTGCCGCGATCGCTATGGGTGGCTGGAGGCCTCGCCGCGATCGCGGTGCTGGCGGGCCCGCACCCGGTGGTTGGCATCGCCGCGCTGGCCGCGGTGCCGCTGCTGGTGGCGTTGAGCTGGCGCTCCTTCGAGGTGCCGGTCATTACCTTCATCGCCGGCTATCACTGGCTCCAGGCGACGATGCTCCTGTGGGTGGCCGCCGTGTCGGGCACACCGATCGAAGAGCTCGCCCGTTTTCCCGGTGCGAGAATGCTGGAGGCGACGGTGCTGACCCTGCTCGGCGTCGTCGTGATGATTCTTGGCACGCGCGCGGCCTGGACGAACTGGCCTAACCCGCATCCGTTCGCTCCGGGAAAGATTGCCGGGATGCGGCCGGAGCGCGCACTGCTGTTGTACGCGATCCTCGCCACGTTCGGCGTCGCGGCCGACGCCATGCGTCTGGCTGCGCCCGCGGCCTGGCAGCTCGTCACCGCGATCAAGCAGGCGCGCATTGCGTTCCTGTTCCTGCTCTGCCTCTACTGCCTGCAGCAACGGCGTCACTGGGTGCTGCTCGGTTCAGCGCTGGCGTTCGACGTCATCACCGGCTTCTTCAGCTACTTCTCCGAGTTCAAGACCGCGATCTTCGTGGTGGTGCTGGCGCTGCTGACCACCGGCGTTGAGGGCCTGACCCAACGGCAGAAGGCGACAATCGCCGCGACCGGCGTGCTGCTGCTGACGTTCGCTGCGTTCTGGGGCTCGATCAAGGCCGATTACCGCGTGTTCCTGAACCAGGGGTCGGGCGCGCAGGAGAGCGTTGTCTCGCGCGGCGAACAGGCGGCGAAGCTGCGCGAGTTGATGCGCGGCCAGGACCTCGACCTCTCGCAAGGCCTCTACTGGTCGGTCGTAAGGTTTGGCTATGTCGAGTTCTTCGGCCACGTGCTGAACCAGGTGCCTTGGAACATCCCGCACCAGGACGGCCGCATCCTGGTCGAGGCGATCCAGCACGTCGCGGTGCCGCGCCTGTTGAACCCGGACAAGCCGCCGCTGGTGCCCGACATCGTCGTCACGCAGACGTACACCGGGCTGTACCTGGGCGGCGCGGGTGACACATCCATCAGCATGGGCTACATGGCGGACGCCTACATCGACTTTGGCCGGCTCGGCATGTACCTGGCGATTTTCGCCTGGGGCGTCCTGCTGGGCGGGGTTTACTACTGGTTCAACCGGACCGGCGACCCGCTGCTTGCCGCGGCCGGCATGGCCGTGCTGCTGCCGGTGGCGCTGCTCGAGACCACGGCGATCAAGCAACTCGGTGGCCTGCTCTCCGCGGCCCTCGTAGTGGGCGGTGCGCTCTACGTCTTCGGCGACCGCTTGCGCCGCTGGCTGTTCCGCCCCGAACCGCGCTGATGCGAATCCTGCACGTCACGCCGACGTACCTTCCCGCGACGCGCTACGGCGGGCCGATCCGCTCGGTGCACGGCCTGGGCCGCGCCCAGGCGCGCGGCGGCCACGATGTGCACGTGTTCACGACCAGCGTCGACGGGCCCGCGGATTCGCCGGTGCCGCTCGGGGTGCCGGTGGACCACGAGGGCGTGCGCGTCTGGTATTTCCGGTCGCCGCTGGCGCGCAGGCTGTACTGGTCGCCCGGCCTCGCGCGGGCGTTGCGCGCACAGGTTGCGTCGTTCGACGTCGTCCACGTCCACTCCGTGTTCCTCTGGCCGACGCTGGCCGCGTGCCGCGCCGCGCGCGCGGCCGGTGTGCCGTACGTGATCGCGCCGCGCGGCATGCTTGCGGCGGAGCTGTTCCGGCAGCGTGGCTGGCTGCGCAAGCACCTGTGGGTGGCGTTGTTCGACCGCGCCAACCTCGAGCGCGCGGCCGTCGTGCACGTCACGTCCGAAGCCGAGGCGACGGCGTTGCGGCAGCTCGGCCACGCGCCGAAGAACGTCGAGATCGTCCCGAACGGCGTCGAGCCGGCGCCGGCCGCCGGCGACAGCGAGCGGCGTAACGATGTGCTGCTGTACGTCGGCAGGCTGCATCCGCTGAAGGGACTGCCGCGCCTGGTCGAAGCCGCTGCCGAAGTACCGGGCTGCGAGCTCTGGCTCGCCGGCAACGACGAGGAAGGTCATCGCGCCCGGCTCGAGCAACTGGTCTCCTCGCGACGGCTCGGCGGGCGTGTGCGCTTCCTGGGTGCGGTCACCGATGCCGACAAGCACGCGCTGTACCGGCAGGCGACGTTGTTCGTGCTGCCGTCGCATTCCGAGAGCTTCGGCATCGCGGCGCTCGAGGCGATGGCGCATGGTTGCCCGGTCGTCGTGACGCCCGAGGTCGGGCTGGCCGGGTCGATCCGCGCTGCCGACGCGGGTCTCGTGTGCCCGGGCGAGGCGCTGGCGCAGGCCCTGCGCGGGCTGCTCGCCGATGGCGCGCGCCGCCGCGCGTTCGCGGACCGTGGCTTGCGCCTTGCCGCCGACTACTCCTGGGATGCGATCGCGACCCGGATCGACGGACTGTATCGGCGCATCGTCTCGAGCCGCGCGGCGGCGGCATGAACCTGGCCGACATCACACCGGTGATCCTGACGCTCGACGAAGGGCCGAACCTCCCGCGCACGCTCGCCGCGCTGTCGTGGGCGCGCCAGATCGTGATCGTCGACAGCGGCAGCGCCGACGGCTCCCTCGAGCCGCTGCGGGCGGATCCGCGTGTGCGCATTATGACGCGGGCATTCGATTCCTTCGCGCGGCAATGGAGCCATGCGCTGGACCACGTCAGGACGCCGTACACGCTGACGCTCGACGCCGATTACGTGCTGACGCCCGAGTTGAGCGACGAGATCGCGGCGCTCGACGCGACAAGCGCCGACGGCTGGACCGCAGAGTTCATTTATTGCGTGGACGGCCACCCGCTCAGCGCCTCATTGCTGCCACCGCGGCTGGTGCTGTACCGGACCGGCGTTGTGAGCTACGTCGAAGACGGCCACGCCCAGCGCGAGATCGCGCCGCCGCGCGTTGCGGCCTTGTCGGGCCGGATCCTTCACGACGACCGCAAGCCGGCTTCGCGCTGGCGGGTCGCGCAGGCGCGGTATGCGCAGCAGGAGGCGGACAAACTCGCGCGATGCGCGTGGCGCGACCTGTCCTGGCCTGACCGCATGCGCCGCCTCCTGCTGGGGCCGGCATTGGTCGTCCCGTACTGCTTGTTCGCCAAGGGCCTGATCCTCGACGGACGCGCTGGCCTGGCCTACACGTACCAGCGCTTCTACGCCGAGGCCCTTTTGTGGGCGCGCCTGGTGTTCGGGTCGTGAAGCCGAAGCATTACGTGCTGGGCCTCAACGCGCATCACGGCGACGCCTCCACCGCGCTGTTCGCCGAGGGCGAGCTGGTCGCGGCCGCCGAGGAGGAGCGCTTCCGGCGCGTCAAGCACTGGGCCGGGTTTCCCGAGCAGGCCGTGCGCTACTGCCTCGCGCACGCCGGCATCGGGCTCGACCAGGTCGCGCACGTCGCGGTCAACACCGA